>JAURJO010000313.1 GCA_030832235.1 Verrucomicrobiota bacterium | reverse complement strand
TGCTTCCGGAGGTTTCGGCGGAACCGCGGGGTGAGCCGGGTGCGGCCGATAAGCGCATCCAAGCCTACAATTTCCGGGTGATCGGCACCGACGTGCCGGAGAACCGGCTGCCCTGGCCGCGACCGGATGGTTATGACCCCGCCCGTTACGAACTGTTGGTGCGGTACCTCACCGCCATGACTGCTTACCTCGGCCGGCCGATGAAGCTCAACGAGGTCAGCCTGCTGCGCGTCATCCCCAACGGGAAGGTCGACCTCAACAACCGCGGTGGTTTCTCCACCGATTTCATCGGGCGCAATTACGACTATCCCGAGGGTTCCTACGCGACGCGCGTCCGCATCTGGCGCGAGCATGAGGACTACCAGAAGGGGTTTTATTACTTCCTCGCCAACGACCCGCGGGTGCCCGCCCCGCTTCGCGCGGAGATGAACGAGTACGGGCTCGCGCGCGACGAGTTCACCGGCAACGGCAACTGGCCAGATCAGCTCTATGTCCGCGAGGCCCGCCGCATGGTCGGAGATTTCGTGGCGACGCAGCGTGATCTGCAGACCGACCGCGTGAAGCCCGACGCTATCGGCATGGGCAGCTACAACTCCGACTCCCACAATGTGCAGCGCTTCGTGAACGAGAAGGGCTTCGTCGAGAATGAGGGGGACGTGCAGGTGCCGGTGCAGCCCTACCAGATCCCGTTCCGCGTGTTGCTGCCGCGCCGCGCGGAGGTCGCCAACCTGCTCGTGCCGGTATGCTTTTCCGCCAGCCACATCGCCTACTCGAGCCTGCGCATGGAGCCGCAGTACATGATCCTCGGCCATGCGGCGGGAATCGCCGCCGCCGAGGCCGCGAAATCCGGCCGTGGTGTGCACGAGACCGACGTGCCGCGCCTGCAAGCGACGCTTCTTCGGGAGGGCGCTGTATTCGAACGTGGGTTCGATTTCCAGGAGCAGGCGCTTGCTGTCATCCGTGCCCGCTTCCGTGCTCCCGCGCCCACGGGTCCGCGGGCGTACGAGCGTGCGGCGCCGGGTGCTCGCTGACGGGAAATGTTTACACGCGTTCGCGCTTCAGCGCTCCCGCTCCGGATTTCAGTAATCCGCGCCGCTGAGGCTACGTTCGACCGAACGCTGCCACGCGTGCAAATCGGCGGTCATGCGGGCCACCGTTTCGGGATGCCTTTCCGCGATGTTGCGCTCCTCTTTGGGGTCGGCGAGGAGGTCGAACAGTTCCACGGCGTCCGGCGTGGTGCGCTTCCCCGACTTTTTCGCGGCTTTCGCTCCGGCGCGGTCGGAGAGGATGAGTTTGTACCGGTTGTCGGTCCACGCGGCGACTCCGCCGAAATTCGCGGTCTTAGCCACGGGGTGCTTGTAGTTCAGGAAGTCGATCGCGGGGTTGCGCGTCGTCGGGGTGGTGCCGCGCGCGAGTTCGACGTCGATCCAGCGGCCGTTGGCGCGTTCGCCGGAGGCGTCGTACTGCCAGAATCCGATCGGTGACGGGCGCTCCCTCATTGCGTCGTCCACGATCAGCGGGCGCAGGCTGATGCCGTCGATGGGGCGGGCGGGCTTCGGTGTTGCGAGGCCGGTGAGCGCGAGAAGCGTCGGGAAGATATCGGACGTGACGGCGGGTACGGCGCTGACCCGCGGAGAACGGATGACCACCGGCCACTCGATAAGGCACGGTACGCGGAGTCCGCCCTCAAAGACGGTGCCCTTGGATCCACGCCAGTCGCCGTCGAAGGACTCGCCCTTGTGCTCGGAGGGCAGTCCGTTGTCGGAGTTAAACCAGACGAGCGTGTTCTCCGCCGCGCCAATCTCGCGTAGTGTCGTGCGGAACTGGCCGATCGCGCGGTCCATCGCGGTGATTTCCGCGAAGCGGTGCCGGAGTTCCTCCTTGGGCACGTTGGCGTACCGCGCGACGTCCGCGGGCGTGCCCGAATACGGTCCGTGCGGGGAGCCGAACCACAGCACGATGAAGAAAGGCCGGCCCTCGGCCGCCACCTTCCGCGCGAAGCGCGCCGCCTCCGCGGCCACGAGCTCGGAGCTTTCACCCTTGATGATTTCCGGCGTGGCGCCGTTGCGGCTCAACGGCGGATCCATCTCGAAGAAGTTGTCGTGGGACAAGTACTCGTCGAAGCCCATGCGCGCGGGATTCACGGGGGATTCGCGCTTCACGGCGCCGAGGTGCCATTTCCCGAAGTGCCCGGTGCGGTAACCGCCCGCGCGCAGGACCTGGGCGATCGTGATCTCCTCGGGGCGGGTGGAGAAATTAGGGGCGAAGGCGCCGGAGCGGTTGGCGTGGCGGCCGGTCATCACGCTTGCACGTGTCGGGCTGCAGACCGGGGAACCGGCGTAGAAACGATCAAGCCGCAGGGAGGTGCGCGCCATTTCATCGAGCACCGGCGTCTTCACGTACGGGTGGCCGTTGTAGCCGGTTTCGCCCCACGCCTGATCGTCGGCCATCATCAGGACGATATTCGGGCGGTTGGCGGCCGGCGTGGCGGCGATCGCGGCGGGCAGACCAAGGAGTAATCCGAGCAGGGAGAAGGCAGACCGGAATTTCATGGGGCGGGGAAAAGACGCGCGGGGACGGGGAGGAGGTTGCAGGCGGGAGTCATGGGGCCACAAAAAAGCGCGCCACCCGGGTGGGAGGCGCGCTCTCGAGAGCAGGATCAGCTCAACCTCAGCGATTCCGGCCGGTGCGGCCGACCGTGTAGGTGAGGAAGACCGAGCGTTCCTCGCCGAGGAGGCGGTTGGCGCGCTCGTATTCCTGGTTCAGCGCGTTGTTCACGTTGAGCGCGAAGGTGTGGTCGTAGGATGACTTCGAGGGCTGGTAG
Organism: Verrucomicrobiota bacterium; assembly: GCA_030832235.1. Classification (GTDB taxonomy): domain Bacteria; phylum Verrucomicrobiota; class Verrucomicrobiia; order Opitutales; family Opitutaceae; genus ER46. Next base: position 6,335 of record JAURJO010000313.1, on the reverse strand, counting down.
CGGTAGCGCAGGCCGAGGTTCCAGAGCGTGTAACCCGGGACGCGCAGGCGCCACTGGTACGTGGTGCGGGCGAGCACGCGCTCACCGGTGCGGGTCGTGGTGTAGGTGTCGCCGGCGTTCGGGGCCTCGGTGGGCGTCGGGCCCACGTGCGAGACGCCGATGTTGGCGGACAGGCCCTTGAGGGCGCCGCCGGTCGCGGCCCACTTGATGTACGCACCGCCGTTGACCGGAGCGATGCCCTGCACACGACGGCCGATGGCGAGCGGGAACGCGGCGCCGTAGTCGGTGTAGATCGAGTAGATGTGCCCCCAGCTGCCGCCGGCGGAGAGGCTGTCGGTGAAGCGCCAGTTGAAATCGAACTCATAGCCGCGGACGAGCTGGTTGCCCTCGCGGCGGGCGACCTCGAGGTAATTGCCGGAGCCCGGCGGGGTTTCCTGCAGGTCGGTCACCTGCACATTCTCGCGGATCGCGTAGAAACCCGAGAGGGTGAAGTTGAGTCGATCGTTAAGGAGGGAGCCCTTGAAGCCGTAGTCCCAGCCGTTCGCGATCTCGGGCTTGTAGTCGGTGGCGTTGACGGTGGCGGTGGCCTCCGATTGCGGCACGAAGTAGCTCTCGCTGTAGTTCACGAAGGCGCGGAGGCTGTTGTTCAGCTTGTAGTTCAGGCCGAGGTTGGGCTTCAGCGCCGAGAGCTTCTTGTCGACCAGCTGGCCGACGGCGAACGCGGTGGGCACCGGGATGAATTCGCGGTGACGGAAGCGGACGGTGTCGTAGCGGGCGCCGGCGTAGGCGAGGAGGCGGCCGTTGAAGAACGCCGCCTGGTGACGGAGCAGGCCGCCGACGACGGTTACGCGCTGTTTGCGGATGCGGGTGGCGACCTCCTGGCCCCACTGGAACCACTTCGGGAAGTACGAGACCGGACCGGACGGCAGCAACGTGAGCGGGTCGAGACGGACGGTGCGGACGGCGTTCCAGGCGACAATGTCGGGGTTGGAGGCGTTGGCGAACTGGCGGGTGGGGTCCCAGCGGTAGTAGTCGTTGATGTCGATGGTCGCGAGGGTGCGGTGCTCGATCTGGCGGTTGCCCGTCCAGTACTTCGCGAGCACGTCGCCCTGCACGCCGCCGCCGTCCTCGAAGATCAGGCCTTTTTGCGGGGTGGCTCCGCGGGCGCTCTGCACAGGGGTCGCGGCGTTGGCGGGATTGATGGTGATTCCGCCCCATCCCGTGTTCTGGTTATAGTCCCAGCGACGGACGAGGTAGTAGTTGGCGGAGGTGCGCACGCTCCAAACGTCGTCGATGCGCTTGTCGTAGTTGGCAGTGAGGCCGGAGTAGCCGCGGTTGAGCTCGGAGTTGTAGCCGAACGGGTTCACGCGGGCGAGGTTCCAGGCGTAACCGACGGCCTCATCGTCAAGATTGGACGCGGTGCCCTTCTGGTCGGTGACAAGCGGGGCGGCGTTGAGCGGGGCGTGCCGCATCTGGAGCAGGTATTCGGCGGCGATGAGCAGGTTGGAGGAATCGGGGAAGGTGTGCTTGAGGGCTCCGTAGTACTCGTAATTGCGGTTGCGGGCGTACTCCTGGCCGAAGTCGCGCTGGTAGTGGCTGGCGGTGACGATGTAGGACGTCTTGCCGAGCGACGTGGAAGCCACGGGGCCGGTGGCCTCGAGCGTCACGCGCTCGGTGCCATAAGACCCGTAGTTGAACGTCAGCTTCTGGCCCTCGCGGTTTTTCGGCGCCTTGGAAATCATGTTCACCATGCCGCCGGGGGAGCTGCGGCCGTAGATGGCGGCGTTGGAGCCCTTGATGATCTCCATGCGGTCGATGTTGGATGATCCGTAGCGGCCAAGGCGGAAGAAACCGTCGCGGAGCTGGAAGCTCGAGCTGAAGCCGCGGAGGTTGAAGTTACCGCCGATGTCGAGGCCGGTGAAGCTGCCGATCTGCACGATGTTGTCGGCGAGCTCGAAGATCGCGAAGTCCTCGAAGAACTCCGCGGTGAGCACGTTCACCGTGTAGGGCAGGTCGATGATCTTGGTGGCGACGCGGGTGCCGGTCATGGTCTCGGCGGGCGCGTAGCCACGGTCCTCGGAGGCGGTCACGTTGAACTCGGTCAGGCGCACGACCTCCTCGTTGGAGCGGGGAGCGGCGGGCGCCTGAGCGGCGAGGCGGGCGGTCATCCCGGCGGCGCAGCCGGCCAGGAGGAGTGCAGTCAGGGTTAGGTTGGCTTTCATGGTTTGCGAAGGTTCGGTTCCGGACGGTGCAATCCGGACGCAACCGGAAAGTAAGGCGAAGAGATGTCCGCAAAGGAAGCCGCCAGTTTCGGGGCGACCCCATGAATCAGGACGCCGCCCGTCGGTGGATTGCCCCGCGCTGCTCCTCTGCATACAAAGCCACATTCAGGTGAATTCCGGATCGCCTCGCGTGGGGGCAACCACGGCTGGACGCCGATCGACACGGATTGATGGGCTTCACTTGCCGCTGAGATCCGACGCCCACGGAAAATTCCGATGACCTTAAAGCTGAACGCAGCTCCTCAAGGTGACCGACTTCGCAGATGGCATCCCATCTGCGGCCCGCGCGGTCAAAATCTTCGACATTTTCCGCGCCGTGGCTTCCGTTGGCGGGTTCCCGCATGAAGTCCTTCTACATCACGACCGCCATCGACTACGCGAACGGGTCGCCGCACCTCGGCCACGCGTATGAGAAGGTGCTGACCGACGTCATCGCCCGCTTCCGACGCCAGATGGGGGACGAGGTGCGCTTCCTGACGGGCACCGACGAGCACGGCCAGAAGGTGCAGGCGAGCGCCCGCCAACGTGGCGTGGCCCCGCAGGCGTTCTGCGACGCCATTTCGGGCGAGTTCCGCGCGATGCTGCCGCGACTGCAGATCACGAATGATGACTTCATTCGTACCACGGAGGAGCGTCACAAGCGGGTCGTGCGCCGTTTGCTGCAGCAGCTCTTTGACCAAGGTGACATCTACAAGGCCGAGTACCGCGGGTTCTACTCCGCGCGCCAGGAGCAGTTCCTGCAGGACAAGGACCGCAATCCCGACGGCTCCTGGCCGGAGATCTTCGGCGAGGTGACGGAGATCACGGAGTCGAATTACTTCTTCCGGCTCAAAAAGTACCAGCCGTGGTTGGTGGGCTTTCTTCAGACCAATCCTGATTTCGTCTTCCCGCGCTTCCGGCAGAGCCAGGTGCAGGAGTTCCTCAAGGAGGACCTCAACGACCTCTGCATTTCCCGTCCCAAGGAGCGGCTCGAGTGGGGCATCCCGCTGCCGTTCGACGAGGGCTACGTGACCTACGTCTGGTTCGACGCGCTGGTTAATTATTACTCGGCTGTCGCCGATCTACCGGGAGTGTGGCCCGCCGACTACCATGTGATCGGCAAGGACATCCTCGTCCCGCCGCACGCGGTTTACTGGATGATCATGTTGCAGGCGGCAGGGCTGCCTCTGCCGCGCCATATCCTGGCTCACGGTTGGTGGCTGCAGCGGGGCGCCAAGATGTCGAAGAGCACCGGCAACGCGCTCAACCCCCTCGCCCTCGTCGACCAGTTCGGGTCCGACGCTTTCCGCTACTTCCTGATGCGCGAGATGAACGTAGGGCAGGACAGCGACTTCACGCCGGAGCAATTCCTCGTGCGCTACAACAGCGAGCTCGCGAACAACCTCGGCAACCTCGTCAACCGCACGCTGAACATGACCAACCGGTTCGCGGGCGCCGCGGTGCCGGCGGCCGGTGCGCCGCGGGACGCTGAGCTCGAGCTGCAGGCCCTTTGGGCACGGACAGGACCCGAGTGCGTGGCGCTCTGCGAGGGGTTCCAGTTCCACACCGCGCTCGAACGCACGATGGCGTTCGTCACCGCGACGAACGCTTACGTCGAACGGCGCGCACCCTGGAAGCTGGGGAAATCGACGACCGCCGACGACCAGGAGCTCCTGCGCACGTCGCTCGCCACCATGGCGGAATCGCTGCGGCTTGCGGTCGCCTTGTTGCAGCACGTCATGCCCGCGGCCGCCGCGCGCATCAACGGCGTACTCGGCTACACGCCGGGTCCCGTTTGGCGCGACGAACTTGCCTGGGGAAATCGGCTCACGGGCAACCGCGTCGCGGAGGCCTTGGTGCTCTTCCCTCGGCCGACGCCGCCCGCCGCGACGCCGGCGAGCTGAGAACCCGGGGCGGAGTGGCGCGCCATGGAGATCCTGCCCCTGCATCCGGCGGAAAACGCGACGTCACCCGACGCCTTGCGGGGATTTCTCGCGCAGTGCCGCGCCGCCGCGGAGCGCGACCGTCACGACAAGCTGGTCAGCATCTCGCTCGCTTTGCCGCCGCCGGATCCGCTGGCGGTGCTCGAGCTCATTTTCGATCCGGCTCAGCCGCATTTTTACGCGGAGCGACCCTCGATTGGCACGGCTCTCGCCGGCGCGGAGGTGGCTGTCCGGAAAGAGTCCTCGGGGCCGCAACGCTTCCGTGAGCTGCGGGATTGGGCGGAGGAAACGCTGGCGCACACGATCGCTGTCGGGGACGTCAATGCGCCGCTCGGCGGACCGCATTTTTTCACGGCTTTCGCGTTTCGCGAGGAGCGAGAGCCTGGGCAGCCCTTTCCGGCGGCGTCGGCGTTCGTGCCGCGGTGGCAGGTCGCGCTGGCGGGTGGGAAAGGAACGGCGGTGGCGAACCTCGTAGTCGGGCCTGGTTCGGACCTCGAGGCGCTGGCGACGCGCGTCTGGCGCGCACATCGACGCCTGCGCGAAGTGGGCGAGGGCGACGGTTCGGAGGGCGTGCGTTCCACGTCCGCCGCGCCCGCGCGGTTCTCCCTGCATGAGGCCGGCGACTACCGGGCGGCGGTAGGGCGCGCGCTGGAGCGGATCGGGCGGGGTGATATCGGCAAGGTGGTCCTCGCGCGGGCGATCGATCTGCAGGCTGACCAGCCGCTGCACCCGCTCGTCGCGCTCAACGGGCTCCGGCAGCGGTTTCCCGACTGTTATTCCTTCTCGTTCAGCGATGGCGGCGGGCCGAGTTTCATCGGGGCGAGTCCCGAGCGGCTGCTGCGCGTGAGCCGCGGCGTGCTGGAGACGGAGGCTTTGGCCGGATCGGCGCCCCGCGGCGGCAGTGCCAGCGAGGACGCCGCCCTCGCGGCCGGACTTGCGCGCAGCGAGAAGGATCGCCGTGAACATGAGCAGGTGCTGGCCGACATTCGCGCGCGGTTGGCCCCACTCGCCTCTGAACTGGAGGCCTCCGGCCCGCCGCAGGTGCGCCGGCTGGCGAATGTGCAGCACCTGCACACGCCGGTGCGCGGGGTTTTGCGCGACGGCGCGCATCCGCTCGATGTGCTGTCGGAACTGCATCCCACGCCCGCGGTGGGCGGCGCCCCGCGCGCGGCGGCGTTGGCGGCGATCCGGGAGCTCGAGGGTTTTCCACGGGGACTCTACGCCGGGGCGCTCGGGTGGTTGAACGCCCGGCACGGCGGCGAGTTTTTCGTGGGGCTGCGCAGCGCGCTCGTCGACGGGCACGCGGCGCGACTTTACGCCGGCGCCGGGATCGTCGCGGGCTCCACCCCTGAAAAGGAATTTGCGGAAACCGAACTCAAGTTTAGGGCCATGCTCGGCGCGATCGGCGCGCCGTCCGCGACATGAATCCATTTGTTCCCGATCCGCGCAACGTGAACTCCCTCTGGGCGGGCGTGCTCGTGGAGACGCTGGTGCGTTGCGGCGTCGGGCGGATGGTGGTGTCGCCGGGCTCGCGTTCGACGCCGGTGGCGATGGCCGCGGCGGCGCACCGTGGGATCGAAGCGATCGCGGTGGTGGACGAACGTTCGGCGGGCTTTTTCGCGCTGGGGCTGGCCAAGCAGTCCGGAACTCCGGTGGCGTTGCTTTGCACGAGCGGATCCGCGCCCGCCCATTATTTCCCAGCGGTCATCGAGGCGCATGAGTCGGGCGTTCCGCTCATCGTGCTCTCGGCCGACCGTCCGCCCGAACTGCGCGACTGCGCGTCGGGTCAGACCATCAACCAGACGCGGCTCTTCGGCGACCACGTGGTCTTTTTCCACGAGCTCGCTGTTCCGGAAGCTACGGAGGCGAGGCTGCGTTACCTGCGTCAAACCGTCGCCCATGCCGTGGAGCGTTCGCGGCGTCCCGCGGTCGGGCCCGTGCACCTGAACCTTCCATTCCGCGATCCATTGCCGCCGCTGCCGGACGACGGCGCCACCGCGGTGGTCGCCGGCAAGATTGATTGGGATTCCTTTTTCTCCCATCTGGCCCCGGCCGAGCCGGCGTTGCAGGTTGTGCCCGTTCCGCCGCTGCAGCCGGACGTGCACGGTGCTATCGTGGTGGGGCCGGTGCA
>JAURJO010000312.1 GCA_030832235.1 Verrucomicrobiota bacterium | reverse complement strand
CGTGCAAGGCCGAGGCGGCGGCGTTCACCACCGCGGCGAAGTCGCACGCCGGCAACGCTGAGCGCGTCAAGGCGCGGGCGTTCGCGCTCATGCTGGCCGCGGAGGCCACGGGCGAAACGCTGACCGGCGCGCGGCTGCAATCCAACCCCGCCGATCCCCTGGAGTACGCGCCCGACTTCGACCCGGCCGCGCTGCCCACCAACCTCCAGCGCGTCACCGTCGAGGCGGACTCGGCGGCCATCCGCGCGGCGCTCGCACGCGGCGAGGCGGTGCCGGGCGTGACGCTCGGCGAGCGTGGGCGCCACCTTCGTTGGACCGAGAAATAGGGGCCGCCAACCTCCAAGCGGCGGCCGGCTCCGTCGCGGACTGACCAAAGCCGGCGATTGCGGCGGCCCTCGTGGGTATCGTTCGTGCGATTGACAGCGACCGGGGGAGAGCGTTGCCCCATACCGCCCTGATTGAAGGGCGGACGACGCACCAACCACAACCATACGGGAGGAGAGAATGAGTACCTACGAGGAGATCATCGGCCGCAAGGAGCGTTACGCGCCGTCGGTCGGATTCGACCATGCCGTAGATGACGAGTGGCTGTTTCCGTTTCAGCGGCACGCCGTTCGGTGGGCGCTGGCGGGCGGCAGGCGTGCGCTCTTCATGGATACGGGCCTCGGCAAGAGCCGTATGCAGCTTCGCTGGGCGAGCGCGGTAGCTGACCACACGGGCGGACGGGTGATCATCCTCGCCCCGCTGGCCGTTGGGCCGCAGACCGTGCGAGAGGCAGCGAACGTCGGGCTATCTGGCGTCGTGTTCGCGCAGTCGCCCGCCGAGATGGGCGAGGCCAGGATCATCGTCACCAACTACGACTCGTTGGAGAAGTTCGCCGCGGTGGAGTTTGCCGGCGTCGTGCTGGACGAGTCCTCGATCTTGAAGTCCTACATGGGCGCGACCAAGCTCTACATCATCGAGCGTTTCAAGGGCACGCCCTACAAGCTGTGCGCCACGGCTACCCCCGCTCCGAATGACCACCTCGAACTCGGGAACCACGCCGAGTTCCTTGGCATCCTGTCGTCTCACCAGATGATCGCCCGTTGGTTCATCAACGATACCTCGAAGATGGGCACCTACCGCTTGAAAGGCCACGCGGTCGAGTCGTTCTGGGATTGGGTGGCGTCGTGGGCGGTCTGCGCTGGCCTGCCTTCCGACCTCGGCGCGTTCAGCGATGCCGGCTACGTCCTGCCACCGCTCGAACTTCACCGCCACATCGTCAATGTGGACATCGTGAGCGGCGCGAAGGATGGGGCGCTGTTCCGACTTGCCGACATGAGCGCGACGAATATCCACGCCGAGAAGCGCATGACCACCGACGCCCGCGCCGACCGGGTAGCTGAGATCGTAGCCGGCAAGCCTGACGAGGCGTGGCTCGTGTGGTGCGAAACGGACTACGAGGCGGTGGCTCTGATGTCGCGCCTTCCGGCTCACGCCTACGAGGTGTCGGGCTCGATGCCGGCGTCGGTAAAGTCGGAGCGCCTGCTACGGTTCGCGAGCGATGGCGGTATCCTCGTCACTAAGCCAAAGATCGCCGGCTTCGGCATGAACTACCAGAACTGCGCCAACGTCGCATTCGTCGGCACCTCGTACAGCTACGAAGCGTTCTATCAGGCCGTGCGCCGCTGCTGGCGGTTCGGCCAGTCGCGCCAGGTCAACGCATACGTCGTGCTCGCCTTCACGGACCAGTCAACATGGGACGTGGTGAGCGGCAAGGCGGCCGACCACGCCGAGATGAAAGCGCAGATGTTCGCAGCCTCTCGCCGGTCGCAGGCTCGCCATTCGTCCATGCTCGACTATCACCCTAAATGCCACGGGCGGCTCCCGACGTGGCTCGTATCTACTCACCCTGAACCGGAGGAACTCTCATGCTCTGCTTGAATCAATGGCACGGAAAGAACTCGTCATTCTACCACGGCGACTCCGTGGAGATCACTCGGCAGCTCCCGGATAACTCCGTGGATATGCACCTCTACAGCCCTCCGTTCAGCTCGGTCTATACCTACTCCGACTCCACGCGCGACATGGGCAACTGCGATTCAGACGCCGAGTTCTTCTCGCAGTACGCGCACCTGCTCCGCGAGTTGTACCGCACGCTTCGCCCTGGTCGCCTGTGCGCCGTCCACTGCAAAGACCTCGTTTACTACAAGGGATCGAGCGGTCGTCAGTCCGCCGGACTTAGGGACTTTCCCGGCGACCTCGTGCGCGCCCACATCGAGGCCGGATTCGACCTGCACAGCAAGATCACGATCTGGAAAGACCCCGTAATCGAGATGCAGCGGACGAAGGCACACGGGCTCCTCTGGAAGCAGCTCCGCGACGACTCTACGATCTCGCGCGCCGGGTGCGCCGAGTACCTGCTCGTGTTCCGTAAATGGCCGCGAACGGAGGAGGAGGAGGAGGCGGTGGTCAAGGTGACACACACCAAGGACGAGTTCCCAGTACTCCAGTGGCAGGAGTGGGCATCGCCCGTATGGATGACGATCAACCAGACGAACGTGCTGAACGTGCAGGAGGCGCGCGACGACCGCGACGAGAAGCACATGTGCCCGCTCCAGCTTGACGTGATCGAGCGCGCGGTGAAGCTCTACACGAATCCTGGCGAAGTAGTACTCTCCCCGTTCGGCGGAATCGCATCCGAGGGCGTTGGCGCGCTGACGTATGGGCGGCGATACGTCGGCATCGAGTTGAAGGAAAGCTACTGGAATACCGGATGCCGCAACCTGCGTGATGCCGACGACCCCCGGCAGGTGACCCTGTTCGGGTAGCCTCCCCGCAAACAGAAACGCCCACTCGGATATCCTCCGGGTGGGCGTTGTCCTTTGCGATCCGGTAGCTACGCGCGGCCCTTGACCATCGCGCGCCACTCCGCGAGCGACAGCACCGGCCTCGGTCCCTTGCGCGGTAGCCCACGATGCGCGGCGCCGTTCCACGCGGCGAGCTCGGATAGCTCCTGCTCCCGCGCTTCCCACATCGCCGGCCACGCGGCGGCCGTCGTGCCCACCGCGCCCATGATGGCGAGGCGGTGCGCGTGGCGCCGACAGCATCCGTGCTTCTCGTGCTTGCGGTCGCAGCCCTCCCACTGGCCCATCTTGACGGCGCGCTCCTTCGGCCTCCCCGACCCCGCCGCATCGCCCACCTCCG
>JAURJO010000311.1 GCA_030832235.1 Verrucomicrobiota bacterium | reverse complement strand
TGGGCGCCGGTTGCAACCGCGTGACTTGCTTTCCCGCGCCGTCCCAGACGGTCACCGACCCGTCGTGTGCTCCGGCGAAAACGAGCGAGGCGTCGGCGTTCGCCGTCAGACAGAGCACGGCGTCCGCGGGCTCACCGAGCTTCCGCTCGTCACCGCCCTTGGCTCTTTCCCCGCCCGGGTGGGCTTTCAGGTTCGTGTACGCATGGACGCCGCTGGTCGCGGTCGCGGCGAAAAGTTTTGCGCCATCGCCGGGCCAGCACACCGCGTTCACCGCCGACGCCGGCGAGCCGAGGCTGATGATCTTCTCCCGCGTGGCGGTGTCCCAGACGTTGAGCTCCCGGTCGGCGCCTCCGCTCGCCAGTTGGTTCCCGTCGGCGTTGAACGCGACCGCGTGCACCGGCGCCCCGTGGCCCTCGAGGCGGACGACTTCAGCGTGGGTCACCGGGTCCCAGATCTTGACCAGACGGTCGCCGCCCGCCGTCGCGAGCCGCGCGCCGTCCCGCGTGTAATCGAGCGCGAACACCGTGTCGTCATGTGCCGTCCACGCGGCGGTCGCCCGGCCGCCCGCGGTATCGATGAGCCGGACAATTCCGCTGCGGCCTGTGACTCCGTCGGCCAGGGCAAGTTGCCGCGAATCGGGTGAAAACCGCAGCGCCGTCACCCGTCCGGCCAATCCGTTGGAGATGTCCTGCGCCACGGCGAGTGACGCCGCGTCGCGCAGGATGACCCGGCGGAAACCGCCCGAGGCCAGCCAACGCCCGTCGGCGCTCCACGCGAGTGCCTGCACGGCGTCGCCGGCGTCCGCGGCGCGACCGACCTCGGGAAAGTCCTTCGCGGTGGTGTCGTGGATCACGATTTCGCCGCCGCGGCCGACGGCGAGGCGTTTGCCGTCGGGGGAGAGCGCGAGCGCCAGCACGGGATGGTACCCTACCGGCAGCGCGGCGAGTTGCACCGGCCTCTGCTCATCGGTCGTCAGTGCGGCGTCATCCCACGGCAGGCCGGAGGCGATCCAATCGCGGAGGGTTTTGCGCTGCGCATCCGTCAGCGGCCGATCGGGCGGCATCTGCGGGTCGGCGTCGCGGGCGATCACACGGGCGATCGCGCTCTCGTCGGGCCGGCCGGCTTCGGCGGCGGGCCCCGACTCGTTGCCGCGGAGCAACGCATCACGTGACGTGAGCACGAGCCCGCCTTTGCGTTTGCGCTCGTTGTGGCACGGGAAGCACTCGCCCTTGAGGATCAGCATGGCCTCGCGGGCGACCTGGGCCGGCTCGGCGGCCGAAGCCACGGACACCGACGCCAGCACGGCCACCAGCAAGTACTGGGCGTGCAGCCGGCGGGAATTCCGGACGCGGAGCGGCGGGGTCATGGGGTTCCCGAAAAAGTCGCGCCGTGCTGGCGGTGTTTCAACCGCAAGTTTCGTCCACGACCGCCGCTCGCCAAAACGTTTGCACGGCCGCCCGCGGGTCGGGCATAGCGGGGATTCGATGTCGTCGCGGCCCCGGATCGTTTCCTTCCTCGTTTTCATCCCGGCGCTTTTTTGCGTCGCGGGGATCGGTTGGTGCGCTGACGGGGAGTCGCTCTTCCCGCGCGGCGGCGGGCCGAAGCTGGGTGAACTCCGCGGCCTGCGAGCCGCGTGGGTGGACAATACCTTGCGGGTGGTCGCCGATAGCCCGCCTCCGTCCGCCGCGCCTTACGTTTGGGCGGCGATCTCGCCTCCGGATGGAGGGTGGAAACTGGGTCAACGCGCCACGGTGGAAGCTGATATCACCAACTCCGGAGCCGCGGAGGCCGACGTCTTGCTGTGGGTCGTCGGCGAGAGCGGCTGGGACGCGGTGCCAGCCAACGCGAAGCTGGCGCCGGGGGAAACCCGGCGTTTGATCTGCCAGCTGCGCGAGACATTTCCCGACGGCACGCCGAAGATCGATCCGGCGCGGGTGAAGGATATCCGGTTGATGGTGCGCGGACGATTCCGCGCGCCGCTTACCCTGGAGGTGAGAAGTCTCATGGCGCGTGGGGCGGAACCACCGTGGTTGCCGCCGAAGGAGCGGGTCGCGGTTCCCCCTGTGACGGACGAGGCGCCCGCGCCCGGTCGCCGGGTGCGCTACCGCCTCGCGGGGGATCCGGCTGGCGGTCCGTACGCGGTTCTGCACCTGCCGGAAGACTGGCGGCCTGGCGTGAGACCGCCCCTGATCGTCGAATATCCCGGTAACATCTTCTTCGTGCCCGGCTGCTATTCCACCGGGCTGCCGGACCAATGTGTGATCGGTGCGGGCATCACGCGCGGCCGCGGCGCGATCTGCCTCGCGCTGCCGTTCGTCGAACGCGCGGCGGGCGTGATCGCGGAGGGAGGGTGGGGCGCTCCGGCGGACACCGCCTCCTACGCGGTCGCGATGGTGGAGCAGGTCTGCCGCGAATACGGCGCCGATCGCGCGAATATCATCCTCACCGGTTTCTCCCGCGGCGCGCTCGCCTGCGGCTTCATCGGCCTGCGCGACGATCGCATCGCCGCGTTCTGGAAAGGATTCCACGCTTGCCAGCACTACGACGGCGACGGCTGGAACGGCGCGAACGAGGCCGGGGCGTTGGAACGGGCGCGGCGTTTCCGCGGACGCGCGGTCTTCCAGACCGACAACCCGCGCGCGAAATTCCAGGCCGTGATGGACGCGATGCAGGTGCCGGTGACGTGGGCCGACTCGGGTCTCGGCGCGCACGCGACCGCGATGTTTCTGGATGACCGGCCCTCCACGGAGCAACTGCGCCGTTGGTTCCGCGAGCTGGTTGCGGCACCGTGAATGCGCCCCGTCCGGTGGAAATTGGTTCAGTGCGGATGGACGCGAGCAACCCCAGCGGGGCTAGGTGCCTGGCGTTTCGGCGATGACACGCGCCGCCGTCTGCTCAAGCTGCGGCTTCGATTCCCCGCCATGATTCGCCCCGCCCTGAGTTCCGCTTTGCTGTTTCTTTTCCTCGCGACGATGGTCGCGGCAACGCCCGTGCCGGTGGCTTACAGGCTGAAACTCGACGTGGTCGCCGAAGGCATGGACGGCGAGAGGTGCTGGTTTCATCCGCGGGCGGGTGCGATTCCTGGCGCGACGCCGACGGTTGTTCTTACGATGCAGAAATGGAACACCAAGCGTAGCGACGTGTTCTACCCGGTGGCGTCGGGCGAGACGGCGGATCTCGGTGCGACATGGACACCGTTCGTCGAGCACGCGGCTACGCTCGGCCGACACCGGATTGACGCCAAACGCGAGGAAGGCATTTGCGACTTCACGCCCAAGTGGCACGCGGCGTCCGGCCGGCTCCTTGGCACGGGGCACACGGTTTTTTACGACGACGACAAATTGGTCGCGGTGCGCCCGCGGCACACGGTGTGGTCGGTCTACGATCCGGCGGCGAAGACGTGGTCCCAGTGGGAGAAGCTGGCGATGCCGGGCGATCCGCGCTGGGGCAACGCCGGCGCCGGCAGCACCCAGCGGGTCGATCTGCCCGACGGCGACATCCTGCTTCCGATCTACGCGAAGGAGGTCGCGGCGAAGGTTTACTCCTCGACGGTGGTGCGGTGCCGGTTTGACGGCCGTGCGCTCCGTTATGTTGAGCACGGCACGGAGCTCTCGGTGCCGATTGACCGCGGTTTGTACGAGCCGAGCCTCGCGACCTTTGACGGGCGCTTTTTCCTGACGCTGCGCAACGATCAGGCCGCGTACGTCGCACGCAGTGCGGACGGCCTGCGGTACGAGGCGCCGCGAAAGTGGACCTTCGATGACGGCTCGGATCTCGGCAGTTATAACACCCAGGCGCATTGGGTGACGCATCAGGACGGACTTTTCCTCACGTATACCCGCCGTGGTGCTAACAACGACAACATGGCGAAGGCCCGGCATCGCGCCCCGCTCTTCATCGCGCAAATCGATCCGGAGCGGTTGGTCGTGTTGCGCGCGACCGAGCGCGAGTTGGTGTCCAATAAAGGCGCGCAACTCGGGAACTACGCCGTCGTCGACGTGAACGAGCGCGAGACGTGGGTCACCACCTCGGAGGGAATGGCGCCCGGCAATCCCGCCCAATACGGCGCCAACGCGCGCGTCTACGCGGCGCGGATCATTTGGGAGAAGCCCAACGCGGCCTGGAACCGGCATTGAGCTGCAGTAATGCTCCCGGTGTAGCCGCGGCTGACGCCGCGGATGTTTCGGGAAGGCCTTCGGCCGTTTATCTTTCCCGTATAGTCCGGGGTCAGCGACCCCGGCTACAGGGAAGGTTTTTTATGAAGCCCCGAGAGGCTCCGCTTGCTGAAAGACCTGTGATGCAGCCGCGGCTGACGCCGCGGACGCCCTTTCTTCTGCCCGACGTTCGGCGGATTCCGCCGTCACTTAGCCACCGAGATACGTCGCGCGCAGGCGTGGATCCGCGCGGAGCGTCTTGCTCTCGCCCTGCATGGCGAT
>JAURJO010000310.1 GCA_030832235.1 Verrucomicrobiota bacterium | reverse complement strand
CGCGCTGCGCAAGGCGAAGCAAGCCGGCAAGATCCGCGCCCTCGGCTTCAGCGGCTATCCCCAGAAGATCTTCCGCTTCATCTGCGACCAGATCGACGTCGACTGCGTCCTCAGCTACAACCAGTACACGCTGCAGAACACGCGCTTCGCCGACGAGGTGCTGCCGATGCTGAAAGCCCGGGGCATCGGCGCGATGAACGCCGGTCCGTTCTCCGCGCGCCTGCTCACCAACGCCCCGCTGCCCGCGTGGCTGAAGGAACCCGAGGCCGTGAAGGCGGCCGCCCGCCGGGCCGCGCAGTTGTGCGCCGCGCGCGGCAGCGACATCGCCAAGCTGGCCCTCCAGTTCTCGTGCGCGAACCCCGACCTCGCGACGACCGTCGCCGGCAGCGCCAACCCCGCGAACATCCGCCAATGGGCCAAGTGGCTCGCCGAGCCGATCGACACGGAGCTTTTGCGCGAGGTGCAGGCGATCTTCGCGCCGGTGCGGAACATCGGCCACCTCGAGGGTCTGCCGCAGAATAATTGAAGCCGATACCATGAAAGCACTCCAACTCGAGCAACCGAAGCAGTGGCGGATCATCGATGTGCCCGCTCCTGGAGCGCCCGCCCCCGGCGAAGCGCTTCTGCGGGTCGAGCGCGTCGGCGTGTGCGGCACCGACCTCAGCGGCTACCTCGGCAAGATGCCGTTCTTCTCCTACCCGCGCATCCCGGGTCACGAACTGAGCGTGATCGTCGAGGCCGTCGGCGACGACGTGACGAATGTGAAGCCCGGGGACCGTTGCGCGGTGGAGCCGTACCTCAATTGCGGCAAATGCTACTCCTGCCGCCGCGGCCTCACCAATTGCTGCGAGCATAACCGCACCCTCGGCGTGATGTGCGACGGCGGGCTCGCGGAGCGCATCACCCTGCCCGCGCGCAAACTCCATCCCGCCCCCGGCCTCACGCCCGATCAATGCGCCCTGGTGGAAACGCTCGCGATCGGCTGCCACGCGGTTGACCGCGGCGCGCCCCGCCCCGGCGAGACCATCCTCATCATCGGCGCGGGTCCGATCGGGCTTTCCGCGCTGGAGTTCGCCAAAATTTCCGGAGCGAGACCGGTTGTGATGGACATCGCGGAAGGCCGGCTGGCGTTCGTTCGGGAAAAGATGGGCGTGGCCGACACGCTTCTCGCCAAGGGCGACGTCAGCGACATCGAGGCGCTCGCGCGCCTGACGCAGGGACAGCTGGCCGACGTCGTGATCGACGCGACCGGCAACCACCGCTCGATGGTACGGGCCTTGGAGTTCGCGGCGTTCGGTGGACGCGTCGTTTACGTCGGGATCACGCAGCAGCCGATGGAACTGCCGCACGCGCCCTTCCTGCACCGGCGCGAGCTCACCCTGCTCGCCAGCCGCAACGCGCTCACCCGGGACTTTCCACGCATCATCGGACTGATCCGTGACGGCCGCATCGACACCCGCCCGTGGATCACACACCACGCGCGCCTGGAAGAAGTGCCGGCGGTTTTCCCCGGCTGGCTCGAGCCAGCGGCGGGCGTGATCAAGGCGGTCATCCGCCTGGACTGACCCACGCGACAGGCTCCCGGGTGGGCGGTGGCTTGCGTTTCCAAGCCGCCGCCGTTGCGTGAACACCGTCACCCATGACCCCGACTGCTCCCGCGCTGCGCCTCGCTCAGGCCCTCTTCACGCTTCGCCGGCTCCTGCCGTGGCTGAATCTTCCCGCCGGAGCACTGCTCGCCCTCCTGCAACGCACGCCCGCGGTGCAGACCGTCATCCGCGCGGGTGAGCAACTCGTGGCCGGCCGCGGCGGCGAGGTGCTGCGCGCCGCGTTCACCGTCGCCGGGCTCGGTGCGACGCACGCGCTGGCGGGCGCCACGACGTTCATTGTCACCCAGGGCAGCACCACGATCATCAACGCGACGCCGCAGCGCACCACGGTGCGCACGGCCGCCACGGGCACCGCGGGCGCCGCCTTCACGCCGGTGGCCTTCACCTACACCGGGACGCCCAGCGCGCCGCAGTACTACTCGATCAGCGGCCAGTTGCCTCCGGGGCTAGCCATATCGCCTGCGCCGGTTTTTTCGACCGTCCGCTCCGGCACCCCTACCATCACCGGCACACCCACGCAGGCCGGCACCTACACGTTCTTTGTCCAAGGTTACGGCACCGGTGGCCAGGGCAGCCCGGAGCCCATCGTCTTCAACATCGCGGCGGGAGCGGCCACCGCTCCGTCCATCACCGCTCAACCTCAGGGGCAAACCGCGCGGGCGGGCGGGTCCGCCACTTTCTCCGTGACCGCTTCCGCTTCGCCCAACCCCACCTACCAGTGGCAGCGCAATGGCGTGACACTACCGGGAGCCACCACCGCGACGCTCGCCCTTTCCTCTCTCACCGCCGCGGACGCGGGGGCGTACAAAGTCACCGTGACCAACTCCGCGGGAAGCGTGTCAAGCAACGAGGCCTCCCTTGCCGTCTACACCCCGAACCCATCGGCACGCCTCGCCAACCTCTCCGTGCGCGCGGCCCTGGCGGCGGCCGACACGCTGATCGTGGGCCTTTCCGTAGGTGGCGGCTCCCGCGACGTGCTGGTGCGGGCGGTCGGCCCCACTCTGGGCGCGTTCGGCGTGGGAGGAACCATGGCGGATCCTCGACTCGAGTTATACGACTCCCAGTCGCGGGTTTTCAGCAACGACGACTGGCCGCTGAACTTGGCCTCCGTTTTTCCGACCGTCGGGGCCTTCGCGCTCGGCAACGGCAGCCCCAGCAAGGACGCCGCATTTCTTCAGCCGATCAACGGCACCCGCTCGATCATGGCCCAGGGCACCGGATCCGGTGTCGTGCTGGTCGAGGCCTACGACACCGGCGCGCCCGCGGCGGCCCGGCTCGTCAACGTTTCCGCCCGCAACCGCGTCGGTACGGGCGACAACATCCTGATCGCCGGCTTCAACATCTCCGGCACGGGCGGCCCCAAACCCCTGCTCATCCGGGCCGTCGGACCCGGACTGGCGGCGCTCGGGGTCACCGGCACGCTGGCTGACCCGAAACTCGAGATCTTCGACGGCACGACCGCCAAGGTGGCGGAGAATGACTCGTGGAACGCCTCGCTCGCGCCCGTGTTCACCAGCGTCGGCGCCTTCGGACTCAATCCGGGAAGCCGCGACGCGGCCCTCGTGGTCTCGCTGGCCCCGGGCAGCTACACCGCGCAGGTGAGCGGCGTGGGCGGCCTCACGGGCGACGCCATCATCGAGGTCTACGAGTTGCCCTGAGCCGTAGACTGGCGGGGCCAAACAAAGGGTTTGGCGGGCGGCGATCGATCGGCACGCTGCGCGTCCATGCGCACCCGTCGCGTTTCACTCCTCGTACTCACTTTTCTGGCGGTCGGTTCCGGGCGCATCGCCGCCAGCACCCCGGCGATCTCCTCCCAGCTCCCCGCACAATCGCTCAACGCCGGCGGACCGGCCGTGGCGATCGACCTGCGGAATCATTTCAACCTGCCCGGCGTGAGCGGACCGCTGGTGCAATTCGACACCAGCGTCGGCCGCTTCAACGTCGAGCTGCGCTCCGACGCCGCCCCGAAGCACGTCGCCAACTTCCTCGCGTACGTCGCGGCGCGTTCCTACGCCGGAACTT
This sequence comes from Verrucomicrobiota bacterium, assembly GCA_030832235.1. GTDB lineage: Bacteria > Verrucomicrobiota > Verrucomicrobiia > Opitutales > Opitutaceae > ER46. The sequence continues at coordinate 84 of JAURJO010000310.1, read as the reverse complement.
TTTTCCACCGCTCGGCGGCGCTCGACGGCAGTGCCGTTTCGATCGTCCAAGGCGGAGGCTACGCACTGGGTGCTTCCGGCACGT
>JAURJO010000309.1 GCA_030832235.1 Verrucomicrobiota bacterium | reverse complement strand
TTCGTCAAATCGAACCTCTCGGGCGAGTTCATCGTCCTGAATCCGTTTCTCGTGAAGGACCTCAAGTCCCGCGGGCTCTGGGACCAGGACATGATCGACGACCTCAAGTACTTCGACGGCGAACTGAAGGACATCGAGCGCATCCCCGCCGATCTGAAGGCGAAGTACCTCACGGCCTTCGACATCGACTTCAAGTGGATCCTCGACGCGGCCGCCCGCCGACAGAAGTGGATCGACCAGGCACAGTCGGTGAACCTGTGGATCAAGACGCCCGACCTGAAGACCTTGAGCCACATGTACCGCCACGCGTGGCGTTCCGGTCTCAAGACGACCTACTACCTCCGCAGCCTCGGCGCCTCCAACATCGAGAAGGCCACGGTCGCGGCGAAGAAGGAAGTCCGCGGTGCCGTCGCCGCCGGGCTCGAGGCCGATAAGGCCAAGGCGGCCGAGACCGCCGCTCCCGTCGCGCCTGCCCCGAAGCGCCAGTACACCGAGGCCGAGAAGAAAGCCTGCTCGATCGAGGCCATGCGCCGCGGCGAGGAGTGCGAGGCTTGCCAGTAAAGCTCGCCCACGGCGATCTGCCTTCAAGGGCGCGGCTCATCGCCGCGCCTTTTTCATTTCCCCTTCCGCGCGGCCTTCTCCCGGGGCCGCGCTTCTCCCGTCAACCGTGCGTTCGGCCGGCGTATTCGGGGAAAAGGGAGGCAAGCGCGGGCTCCGTCGCGGCGCACACGCCGCGCTCGGTGATGAGGCCCGTCACGAGCCGAGCCGGGGTGACATCGAAGGCCGGGTTTCCCGCCGGTGATCCCGGTGGCAGCAGTTCAACCACGGCGATCTCCCCGGAGGGAAGTCGGCCGGTGATGCGAGCGACCTCGGCGGCGGAGCGTTCCTCGATCGGGATTTCCCGCCGGCCGTCGCGGATCGTCCAGTCGATGCTCGGCGAGGGTGTGGCCACGTAAAAGGGCACGCCATTATCCCGGGCCGCGAGCGCCTTCAGGTAGGTGCCGATCTTGTTGCACACATCGCCCGCGGCCGTCACGCGGTCGGTGCCGGTGATCACGACATCGACGCGGCCGTGCTGCATGAGATGCCCGCCGGCGTTGTCCGCGATCACCGTGTGCGGCACGCCGTGGTTCAGCAGTTCCCACGCCGTGAGGCTCGCGCCTTGGTTGCGCGGACGCGTCTCGTCGACCCACACATGCACGTTCAGGCCGGTGTCGTGCGCGGCATAGATCGGGGCCGTCGCCGTGCCGACGTCGACCGTGGCGAGCCAGCCGGCGTTGCAATGAGTGAGGATGTTGAGCGGTTCGCCGCCCGGCTTTCGCGCCGCGAGGGCGGTGAGCAGCGGCAGCCCCGCCGCGCCGATCGCGCGGTTCAGCGCCACGTCCTCGTCGCAGATCTCAACCGCGAGCGCGCGGGCGGCGTCCGGACGCTCCGACGGCGGCAACGGGGCAAGTCGCGCCTGCACGCGGTCCAGCGCCCAGCGGAGATTCACCGCGGTGGGGCGGGTGGCGAGCAGGGTGGCGTGGGCGCGATTGAGCGCGGCGTCGCCGGACTCGGTCCGCAGCGCCAGCCACATGCCCCAGGCTGCGGTCGCCCCGATGAGCGGCGCCCCGCGCACGAGCATGTCGCGGATCGCGTGCGCGGCGTCCGCGAGGGATTCCATCCGCACCGTCGCGAAAGCATGCGGCAGGCGGGTCTGGTCGATGATGCCGACGGAAACACCGTCGGCTTCCGGCCAAATCGTGCGGGTGGAGCGGCCGGCGACGTTCATCGCGGTCGCCGTCGCGTCAGCGGCGGAGCGCGGCGCGGATAACCGGCTCCATCACGTTGGCCTGGCGCATGAAGCCCAGGTCGCTCGCGTGGGAGGCGTCGGTCGCGCCTTCGGTGTCCGTGCCGTAGAGGGCGTCGCCCGGAATATAGTGGAGGCCCTTCACGCCGTCGTTGACGAGTTCGGCGTAGACCGCGCGCAGGGCGGCGTGGTTGTCGTCGTGGAACTTCTTCTTCGCGGGTGTAATCCAGTCGTTGGTGAAGCGACGGTCCTCGACGAGAATGATCGGGGTGTCGGGCCGCGCCGCGCGGATCAGCTTCACGAGCGGTGCGCATTTCTCGCGCACGGCGGCGGGCTGCATGTTCGGGAGGCAATCGATCACGTAGGCGGCGGCGTCGATCTTGACGAGGAACTCGCCGACTGCCGCGTCCATGCGGCCGTTGCCAGAAAAGCCGAGGTTGATCACCGGCGTGTCGAACCGCCGCCCGAGAATCGCGGTGTGAACCATGCCCGGACGCGAAGCGCAGGCGCCGTGGGTGATCGAGGTGCCGTAGAAGACGATCGGCTTGTCGCTGCGGGGCGCCTGCCCCTCGAAACGCGCGCCCTTCGGCACGCCGATCTGGAGGAACTCGACGCCGTTGTAGAGCGGCAGGTAGGCGGCGTACTCCCGGAACCCGGGCGCGAGGTCCTTGATCACCTCGGCCTTGATTTCCTGCGTGGCCGGGCGGGTCACCTGCACCCAGCGCCATTTGCCGGAGTCGTCGCGAGCGTAGAGG
>JAURJO010000308.1 GCA_030832235.1 Verrucomicrobiota bacterium | reverse complement strand
GACGGCTTCCGGGTCACGTGCACGTCGGCCGACGACCGGGGCATCCACACCCAGCACCTTTCGCTCACGATCGACCCCGACGTCTACATGGCCCAGATCGCCGCGGCGCGCACGTTCGCGATCTACGAGGACATCGAGGAACTGCTGAAGCTCGGGAAAATCAAGGGCGGCTCCCTCGACTGCGCCGTGGTGATCCGCGGCGACAAGATCCTCTCCAAGGAACCGCTCCGCTTCCCCGATGAGTTCGTGCGGCATAAGATCCTCGATATCATCGGCGACGTGATGCTGCTCGGCCTGCCGCTCAAGGCGCACATCGTCGCGACGCGTCCCGGTCACGCCATCAACGCCGAGCTCACCAAGGCTTTGTTCGCCCGGCTGGAGGAGCGCCGCAAGTCCCCGAAGCGGAAGGAGCGCGCCGCGCGGCCCGTCGGCGTGCTGCCGACCGAGACGTCCCTCGACATCCGCCGCGTGCTTGAGACGCTGCCGCACCGCTATCCGTTCGTGATGGTGGACCGTGTCATCGAGTTCATTGGGAACGACGAGTTGGTCGCGGTGAAGAACGTCACGATCAACGAGCCCTACTTCATGGGCCACTTCCCGGACAATCCCGTGATGCCCGGCGTGCTGCAGCTCGAGGCGATGGCGCAGGCGGCCGGCATCGTGATGATGCGCCGCACCGCCGGCGCGGGGAAGACGGCGTTTTTCATGAGCGCCGACAAGGTGAAGTTCCGCCGCCCGGTGCGCCCGGGCGACCAGCTGCTCATCAACGCGAAGATCACCAAGGCGCGCGGCGACAAGCTCGCCGTTGCCGAGTGCAACTGCACGGTCGGCGGTCAGGTGGTTTCCTCGGCCGAGCTGATGTTCGGTCTGGTCGAGGAGGGCGAGGCCTGAGCGCATGGCGGCGGTGATCCACCCCACGGCCATCGTCGAGCCCGGCGCGCGTCTCGGCGAGGGCGTCGAGCTCGGCGCCTACGCCTACGTGGGCGGCCAGGTCGAGCTCGGCGCTGGCACGAAGCTCCACCACCACGCTTCAGTGGAGGGTAACACGGTGCTCGGCGCCGGCTGCGAGTTGTTCCCGTACGCCTGCATCGGCGGGCGCACGCAGGACCTGAAGTTCCGCGGCGGTAACCCCGGGTTGCGCGTGGGCGAGCGCAATGTTTTCCGCGAATACGTCACCATCCACTGCGCCACCCACGACGGCGCCTTCACCCGCGTCGGTTCCGGAAACACCCTGCTCGCGGGCTGCCACGTCGCGCACGATTGCGTGCTGGGCGACCACATCGTGATGAGCAACGGCGCCGTGCTCGCGGGCCATGTGATCGTCGAGGACCACGTGGTCATCGGCGGCTATGGCGGCGTCCACCAGTTCTGCCGCCTCGGGGCGTACGCCATGCTCTCCGCCACGGCGAAGCTCGTGCACGACTTGCCGCCGTTCTTCATTGCCGACGGCACGCCCGCCCGGGTGCGGGCCATCAATCAGGTCGGTCTCGAGCGCAACGGATTCACCGCGCAGCAGCTCGATCGCGTGAAGCAACTGCACCGCATCCTGTACCGCAACGGTCTCAATCGCACCCAGGCCCTCGAACACATCGCGAGCCATCCGGAGGCCGACAGCCCGGAGTTCAGTCGCTTCCGCGCGTTCTCCGGCGCGAGCAGTCGTGGGCTGGCGCCGGGCGGACGCTGAACGCGTCCGCTGAGCACCGCCTCACTTCTTCTTGTAGACGGTCGCAGGGTCGAAAAGCCGCTGGGCGGTCGTGGTCAGGCGGTAACCCGAAGTATCCGCGCCTTCCAGGTCGGTGAGGCGGCGGTAGAAACAGGACTTGAAGCCGTTGTGGCAACTGGCGTTGGCCGCTCCGGTTTGGTCGACCTTGATGAGGATCACGTCCTGGTCGCAGTCGGTGCGCAGTTCGCGGACGTGCTGCACGTTGCCGGACTCCTCGCCCTTCACCCAAAGCTTGTTCCGCGACCGGCTCCAATAGGTGGCCTTGCGCGTGCGGAGGGTGTGGCCGAGTGCCTCGGCGTTCATGAACGCGAACATGAGCACCTCGCCACTCTGTGCGTCCTGCGTGATGCAGGGGATCAGGCCGTCGGGGCCGAACTTCGGCTGCAGCGTGGCGCCGAGCTCGATCTCAGCGGTGGTGGTGCGGGCGGGAAACACGGGATTGCTCATGGCGGAGGGAAAAGTGGAGTCGCGGCTTAGCGGTGGAAGCAACCCAAAGCTCCGACTGATCCAACTCGTTCACAGGAGCAAACGGAGGTAACGGAGGCCCCCTCTTCTGCCGTCGAATCCGCAGCACAGTTCTCTGTAATCACCGGTTTAAGCGACGACGTTGATCGGGAATGCCATGCGAATCCGGTCCCATGGATCGGCCTCTGTGAACCCGGGTTGGGCTTCTCTGTCCTCTGTGGTCCAACTCAACTCCCTCCCGGTGCGGCTCAGCCGCGCCGGAGGAAAACGCGCTGCGGGGGACTTTACGGGAGGACGTCCCCGTGTATGTTCGGCGCCGATGAATCGCGCGTGGTCATGGCTTGGCGCCGGGCTGGTCCTGCTGACGGGGGCGGGTTGTTCGTCGTCGCAGATGAGCCGCATCGACCGCAACCGCGACGTCTACGAAACGTGGCCGATCGAGGTGAAACAAGCCGTGCTCGACGGCAAGGTGGAGGCCGGCATGAACGCCGACATGGTGCGCGTGGCCTGGGGCGAGCCAACCGAGGTGAGCGTTTCCCCGGCCGGCGACGAGATCTGGGTTTACTCCAAGGGCGGCGATCCGGGCGGAGTCATGTACCCAGGTTCAGCCGGAATGGGTACGGTCGGAATGGGCGGAGTGGGTGTCGGCATGGGCAGCCCGGGCATCGGCATCAGCACCGGCCGCGGCGGCACCGTGATCGGCTCCACCGGCGGCGTGGGCATCGGCATCGGTTCCGGTGGCATCGGGGTGGGTGGCACAGGAATCGGCATCGGAGGCGTCGGTGGCATGGGCGGTATGGGAGGTCCGATCATGACGCGCCCGACCATGCCCGATGTACGCGAGGTGGTTTTCCGTAATGGCGTCGTGGTCCGGGCCGACAAACCGTAGGTGGTCTAGATCGCCGGCGCGTTTTCCGAATCGCTCCGCGGGGTTCAACCACGGATGGACGCGGATGGACATGGATGAGGAAGTTTCGATGTAGCCGAGGCTGTTTGCCTCGGACTCTAACGTGAGCCCTGCGGCCCAGGGCATTCCCGGAACGCTCACCGTTTTTGACCGCGGATTTTGCTGATGCCGCGGATGAAAACCCAGGGCGCTCGGCGCTTCCCAAAACACCGGCGCGAACGGGCGGGGTGTAACAGGAAGACCGGGAAGATCGTGAAGGCCTGCGACGTGATTCTGCGAAATCTGAGTTATCTGAGGTGTTTGTCCTCCGTCTTGTCCTCCGTAGGCTCGGCGAAGGAGGAAGGCCCGGCGAAATAGGAAGGCGTTTCCGAAACGCACCGCGTTTTTTACCGCGGATTTTGCTGATGGCGCGTAGGGGGAGAAGACGGCCTCGGATTTTCGCATTTGGCGGAAAATCGTTTGATTCCTAGATATGAGGTAATTCCCCTATGACTGAAGCTATGACACCGTCCCCCGCCTCTCGTTTGATCCGCGTTCTTCTCACGCTGTTTGCTTCGCACGTTGGGGCATTCGCCCAGGGTCGCTCCGAACTCGCGCTCTCGCAGTTGGCCGAGGTGCCGCACGTGCCTGACGAAATGATTGTGCAGTATTGCGCCGGCGTAACCGCGGCTCAGAAATCTGTGGCGCTGGCCCGAATCTCCGGCACACGGCACTCCAACGTGGTGAATGCCGCTTGGCGTCGCGATGGACTCGGGGATCTTGATCTCGTGCGTTTGCCCCCCGGTCTCTCAGTCGCCGCTGGAGTTCGCAGTCTCGAGGTGGATCCCGCGGTGGCATTCGTCGAGCCTAACTGGGTTTACAAACGTAGCGCGGTTTCCAACGACTCTTACTTCACGAACGGCAGCATGTGGGGCATGTACGGCGCCAATACCACGCCGGCGAACCCGTTCGGAAGTGGAGCAACTGCCGCATGGGCAGCGGGGAAGACGGGGTCTCCGAACGTGTACGTCGGTATCATCGACGAAGGTGTATTCTTCAGGCATGCTGATCTTGCGGTGAATGCTGGGGTCAACATCGGGGAAGCATCGGGAGTCGCGGGAAAAGATGACGACGGCAACGGCTACATCGATGATGTGAACGGCTGGGACTTCGACGGGAACAACAACACCGTTTACGACGGGACCATTGACGATCACGGCACGCATGTGGCGGGAACCATTGCGGGAGTTGGTGGAAATGGCGTGGGCGTGGCCGGTGTTTGTTGGAACGTGAAGTTCATCGTGGCCAAATTCTTGGGGGCCAACGGAGGAACGACTGCGAACGCGATCAAGGCGGTAGACTACATGACTGATTTGAAGGCTCGCCGCGGCATCAATCTGGTGGCGACTAACAACTCTTGGGGCGGCGGCGGGTTCTCCCAAGGGCTTCAGGACGCCATCGAGCGGGCCAATGTTGCTAATATCCTGTTCGTGGCAGCGGCTGGCAACAGCGGGAAGAACATCGACCGTTTGGCCAGCTATCCGGCATGCTATCCGAACGCCAATATCATATCGGTAGCGGCAATCGACTCAGCCGGAGGACTTGCTTCGTTTTCGAATTATGGCGCCAAGACAGTTGATATTGGTGCCCCGGGAGTGGGAATTTGGTCCACGGTTCCTGGTTCGGGCGATACGTCAACTTACGCTTCGTACAGTGGCACGTCGATGGCGACACCTCATGTGACCGGAGCCTGCGCCCTTTATGCGTCGCTCTATCCCGGGTCCACGGCTGCCCAGATCAAGGCGGCGATATTGAACAGTGCCATTCCCACGACTTCACTCTACAGGAAGACGGTCACCGGTGGTCGCCTGAACGTAAGCGGGTTCTGAACATAACCCGCTGAGGATTCTCGTCGCGGCCGGGGCCTCGCGCCTCGGCCGTTTTGTTTTCCGATTCCCGGATCCGCGAGCCCTCGCGTTTGTCCGCGGTTACTGCGTGTCACGCCATCCCCAGCCGCCGATAGTCCAACACCGTGTGGCTGATTTCCCCCGCCGCCAACGCGGCGCGGTCAGTCAGGGGTTCCGCCGGTGACAAGTCGTCGCCGAGGCGGAACACGAGGCGGTGCGTGCCGTCGTCCTGCGCGGGAGTGAACAGCCCCGGGACGACCACGTGCGCGGGTACCGTCCGGCGTACCGGGGTCGAGGGGCCGCAGGGGTGGGGGAAGTTGACGTTGTGCACCATGAAGCTCCGCCGCGGAGTCGCCGCTGCCAGTTCCGGCGCGAGTCGCGCCGCGTGCGCGGCCGAGGCCCGCAGGGTCGCGAGCAATTCCGCGTCGGGTTTATCGCCCGACGCCTTGAGGCGGTCGTAAGTCTCGCGGCTCATGTCCTGCGAGAGCGCGATGCCGGGCAGGCCGTGCAGCGCGCCTTCCCACGCGCCGGCGATCGTGCCGCTCGCGATGATGAAGCCGAG
>JAURJO010000307.1 GCA_030832235.1 Verrucomicrobiota bacterium | reverse complement strand
CTATCGAATCGCTCCCAAGGGGTTCAAATCCACGCGCCCGAAGCTGACGGGAGATTTGATTCAGGATGGAATCACGCTCCTGAAGAACCCGGCGCCGAGCGTACGGTTCACCGGCTTCCAGCAACTCAAGGCGGCCTGCGCGCGGGCGCTGCCTGCGGTGCGCGACCTGGTCGCAGGTGGGAACCGTTGGTTCAGTGCGCGGGCCATCTGGTTGCTGCCGTATCTGGGCGAGACCGGGCTCGCCGAATGCCGCACCCTGCTCCGGCAGGCCGATCCCGAGCGCCGGTTGATCGCATTTCGCGCGCTTCGTGCGGCCGGTGAGGACGTGATTCCGCTCGTGCAAGCGCTCATTAACGACGACAGCTTCGCCGTTCGTCGCGAGCTGGCGGTTGCGCTGCGCACCATGGATGCGCCGGCGAAGATTCCGCTCGTCGCCCAGCTCTTCTCCACCGCCAGCGGCGCCGATCGCCATTACCTGGAGGCGTGCGGTCTGGCGGCCGAAGGTGTCGAGGCTGCGGTCTGGCAAGTTCTCCAAAAGGCCCACGGCCAACCTGCGCTCGAGTGGTCGGAGCCCCATGCGTGGCGCACCTGGCGGCTCCTGCCGGAGGCCGCCGTGCCTGCGCTCGCTGCCCGTGCCGAGACGCAGAGCCTCACTGCAGCCGTGCGCAAGCGGGCCGTGGATACGCTGGCGTTTGTCGGTTCGCAGCCCGCGGTCTCAGCGATCGTGGAGATTGCCACTGGCACAGATGAAGTGGCGAACGCCGCCCGCTGGTGGCTGCTTAATCGCGGCCTCAGCCAATGGTCGAAGTTTGGCGTGCGCGAAGTGCTCAAGCAGCGCGGAATCTACGACCCAGACTCGATCAAGATCACACCGATCAGCGTGCCGGAGTTTTCCACGCCGAAGCTCCCGCCGCCGCCCGAGCTCATGAAGCTCACCGGGAACCCCGTGGCGGGCAAGACTCAGGCAGCCCGTTGCACGATGTGCCACGCCATCGACGGTGTCGGCGTCGACTATGGTCCGGATCTGCGCAACTGGGTCGCCAACCAGGGACGCGAGGCATTCTTCGAGGCTGTGCGCACGCCCTCCTCGAGCATCGCGCTCGGCTACACCGGCACGGCGGTGACACTGGATGACGGCTCCATCGTGGAAGGCCTGCGGTTCAACCAGGGTGATCCCCTCACCATCATGTCCGCCGGCGGGCTCGTGCAGAGCATCCCGGCGAGCCGGATCCGGCGCACGGTCAATCTCGGCCGGAAGTCGCTGATGCTATCTGCCGAGCAACTTGGTATCTCAGCGCAAGACTTGGCCGACCTCGCCGCTTACTTGGAAACCTATGTGGGCGAAGCCAAGCACTGAGCGAATTGCGTCCCGGCCCACGGCTCTCGCTCCAATCCAGTTCCTAATCATGAAATCCACCGTCTGCCTTCTTGCGCTTTTGCTGGCGGCGTTCGCCTCCACGGCGATCGCCGCGACGCCCGCGCCGCCCAACATCGTTTTCATCTTCGGGGATGACTGGGGCTGGGGTGACTTGTCCTGCCATGGTCATCCGTGGATCAAGACCCCCAACATCGACCGGCTGGCGCGCGAAGGGACGGATTTCCACCGTTTCACCGTGGCGAGCGGAGTGTGCTCTCCGAGCCGCACCGCGGTCCTGACCGGACACTTCCCCGCGCGCTACAACATCGACGGGCACTTTGCTTGGGTGAAGAGCAACGCGCAGCGCAACATGCCGGACTGGCTGTCCACGACCGCGCCGACCATCCCGCGGATGCTCGGCGCCGCGGGCTACGCCACGGCCCACTTCGGCAAATGGCATCTCGGAAACGACATGATTCCCGATTCGCCGACGCCCCTGGCGTATGGCTACGAGGAATACGGTGCGTTCAATTGCTCCGGCGAGCAGATGCCCGTGCACGAGGACGCGGCCCGGGCGATCGCCTTCATCGAGAAAAGTGCGGCGGCGAAGAGGCCCTTCTTCATCAACCTGTGGATTCACGAGCCGCACACGCCCTTCCACACCGTGCCGAAATACGAGTGGCGCTTCCGCGACATGAAGAGCCGCGAAGAGCAAATCTACGCCTCGGTGCTTTCGCACGCCGATGACCGCATCGGCGAAGTGCTTGCCGCCTTGGACCGGTTGAAACTGACCGAGAACACGTTGGTGATCTTCAGTTCGGACAACGGTCCCGCCCGTGGGGGAGCCGGAGCGAAGCTCGATTTGTCCTACGACACCGCCACCGGCGCCGGTTGGGGTATCGCCGCGTCCAAGGGCAGCACGTCCGGCCGGAAGGGCTACAAGGGCGCGTTGTTCGAGGGCGGCATCAACGTGCCGTTCATCGCCCGCTGGCCCGGGCGGATTCCCGCGGGCAGGGTCGATAAGGTCTCGCTCCTCTCCGCCGTGGATCTGTTGCCTACGTTCTGCGAGATCGCCGGCGCCAAACCCCCGTCCGGCTACGTGCCGGACGGCGTCAGCCAAGTGGCCGCGTTCAAGGGGCGCGCTTCCCCGTCGCGCAGCAAGCCGCTGTTCTGGCGAATCGGCGCCCATTGGCCGCCGCGCAAGGAGGCGCCGGATCATTGGGCCGCCCACGTGGTCGTGGACGCACACTGGAAACTGCTCGTTAGCCCGAAACAGGACCACGTAGAGCTCTACGATCTCCAGCAGGATCCGATGGAGAAAACGGACCTCAGCCCTTCGCGTCCCGAGGTGGTCGCTCAACTCCGAGAGAAACTCGCCGCCTGGCACGCCATGCTACCGGCCAATCCCGCCGGTGACGTCTTCTCGGCCGAACGGCGGCGGAACCCGTGATCCCCGTCTCCACCTGCGTATGACAACCTTTATTCCGCGAGGCTTCTCGTTCCTCGCGTTGCAGCTTGCGATCGCCGTGGCGCCGCTCCTCGCGGGTCCGGTCGCGGTCGGGGCGCCTCCTCGGCCCAACATCGTCTTCATCTTCGCCGACGACTGGGGTTGGGGCGATCTCTCCAGCCGCGGCCATCCTTGGTTGCAGACTCCGCATCTGGATCGGCTGGCCAGGGAGGGCGTGGACTTCCGGCAGTTCAATGTTCTGAACCCGGTGTGCTCGCCGAGCCGAACGGCGGCGATGACCGGGATGTTTCCTGCCCGCTTCTGCGTCCACGAGCATTTCGCCCCCGGAATCAATGTTCAGCGTGGCATGCCCGATTGGCTGGATCCACGGGCCCCGATGCTCCCGCGCTTTCTCAAGCAGGCCGGCTACCGCACCGGGCACTTCGGCAAGTGGCACCTGACGAATTCCGGCGCCACCGGCGCGCCGCTGCCCGCCGCTTACGGCCTCGACGAATCCGCGGTGTTCAACGGGCCCGGGCCGCAGGTTGGGCTTCACGATATCGCGGACCACGCCGTGCGCTTCATGCGGTCGACCGAGGGAAAGCCGTTCTATGTCAACGTCTGGCTCCATGAGAGCCACACGCCCCACGTGCCGACCCCGGAGTCGATGGAGAAATGGAAACACCTCGACGAGCAGAAGCAGGTCTATGCCGCGGTCATCAGCGATGGCGACAAGGCCGTGGGGAAGATCCTCGACGCGCTGCGGGAACTCCGCGTGGAGGACAATACGATCGTCATTTTCTCCAGCGACAACGGTCCCGAGTGGACCGGAGGTCCGGACCGGAAGGGCCGGCCCGGGCGTTACGACACCTACTACAGCATGGGCCAAACGGGCGGCCTGCGGGGACGAAAGCGCAGCCTGTTCGAGGGCGGCATCCGCGTTCCCTTCCTCGTCCGCTGGCCCGGGCACGCGCCCGCGGGAGTGATCAACGAGCGCACGGTGGTCACGGCGGTCGACCTTCTGCCGACCCTCTGCGCCGCGGCCGGTGTGACGCTGCCCGGCGATTATCGGGGCGACGGGGAGAACCTCCTCGCTGCTTTTCGGGGCCAGGCGGTCACCCGCACGCGTCCGATCTTCTGGGAATGGCGCGGCAACAAGACGGAACCGGACTGGTGGCCGCGGCTCGCCGTGCGAGACGGGGATTGGAAACTCGCGCTGACCTACGACGCGAGCCGCGTCACCCTGCATCGCCTGGTTGACGACCGCGCGGAGGCCACGGATGTGGCGAAGGAGAATCCCGCGATCGTCGCGCGGCTGACCCAGCTCGCGCTCGAGTGGAAGGCCTCGCTGCCGGAGAAACCCAGCCCGGACTGCATCAGTCCTGGCGGACCGGTGACGGTGCCCTCGAAGGCAAAGGGTCGGCCCGCCGCATCCGCGGGCAGTTTGCCGTGAGCGGCTTCGGAACAGGTCGGCGGACCTTCCCGACGGCCTTCGGAGGGACGGAAGCGCCGGTGAAAAAATCCGGGAAGATGCCGCGGACTCGAGCACCACGGCGCGGGAAATGCCCGGGGTGGCGTGATCTTATCCGCCCGTCACTGAAGCCCTCGTTTGCGTGATGCCTGCACGCTTCGGTCGATTCTTCGCCACGGTGCCCGCGACCCCGGCAGGAGGCCGCTTTCTCAGCTTCCTCGCGGCAGTCGTTATCACGGCCGGCGTCGCGTTGGGCGGGCCGCGCGAGGCCGCACTTTCCGCGATCCTCCCGCAAATCGGAGACCACACGGCCCTGAGTTGGCGTGAAGGGGCGCCCTATGTGACGAACTATCGACCCGAAGATGCGAGCGAGGCGGCCTACTCGTCCGCGAGGCGTTTCCTGCGTCTCGCCACCGGACATTTTGCCGCCGATGTCGACACGGAGAAAATCGCGCTGACCGGCTTTCTTCGCCGCCCGGCGCCCGTGGGGGAAGTTGAGGTCGTGACCGAGTTGCTCGAGGCCACCCCGCTTCCGCCGGCCCGGCTGGAGATCGTCATCCGGGTCGGCGATCTTGATTTCCACTGCGCCGGCAGGAAGGCGCTCCCGCTCAATGCGCGCGGACAACCGGACTCCTCCGCGGACTTTCCCGTGCGGATCATCGAGAGCGGGCGTTTCTTCCAGAAGTTCGCGTTGCACGATCTGGAGTTCCGCGCCTCCGCCGGAGAACGACTGCCCGTTGACGCCCGCCTGGAGGTGTCCGCGTGGCCGGACCGGCTTGTCCTGCTGCTCGTGGTGCGTCCCTCTGAGCCACTGGGATCCGCCCGGGCCCGTCTGAGCATGCGGATGGAAGGCCAATCCCTCGAATCGGAGACGCGCGGAGTACACCCCTGGGCGGCTGCAAGTGAGCAGCGCACCCAACTTTCCTGGGGAGGCGGCGCGCCGAGTCGTGCGCTTCCACGGCCCGAGGATATCGTCGTTCACATCACTCCCGATGACCCACGCGGCAAGGCAACGGTGGCTTGGAACGCGGAGGAGGTCGCGCCGACGCTCCGAATTGAGGCGCCGCCTTGGCCCAAACCGGAGGAGGGCGGCTACCCGGAACGGATGCTTGACGCATGGGAGTCCTACGCCGTCACGGTGGAGAACCGTTCGGGAGAGCCGCAAAGCATCGGGCTGAACTTCGACCACCTTCCGGCCAAAGCGATCATCGGCTACGTGCCGATGGTGCTGGACGACGCCCGTAGACCCAGCGGCCTCCCCGTGCAGGTGAGCAAGAACTGGCATGTGGCCAAATCCGGCGCGCCTCTTCCCCACATGGGTCCATGGATGCACGGGCGCACGTGGCTTGGCCTTCCGGGAAATTCCCGCGTCAGCTTTCGCTACGGCATCACCTTCGCGCGCTGGGGCGGGGTGCCGACCGCCTCACTGGCGCAACTCTCGCTCGTCGGCTGGGGACACAACGGTTTCTGGGATCAGCTCGCCCTTGGGTCGTTCGGTGAGTCGATCTGCCTTCAACCCGGGCGAGTCATGCGGCGGGCGCTGCTCACGGACTTCCGGCCGCTATTCCAGCGAGGGTACGCCAAGGACGAACGTTGGGCGTGGACCGGGAACGTGGGTGGTGGCGACACGATGGTACGCCTCGATCCGGCGGGCCGGTACGTGCCGTTCCGGAGAAACGTCGCGCGCTACGCCAGCTACGGACCCAACCTTGCCCAGGTCACGTACGACGAGGTTTCCGACGATGACGCAATCCGGAGCCGCACCGAGGTCTTCCTTCCGCGCACCGACGACGGTCTCCGCGTCTACCTGCGCGTCCGCCACGAGGTGACTCGACGCGTGGAGTTCTCGCGTCTGGCTCTTTTCCAGCTCGGCGCGGACTTCTACAACGAGGCTGATGCCACGCTGCTGGCTTCGGGTGATGTCGGGGGACTCGCCGCCGAACTCCGGCGTGACTTGATACCGCCCGCGCGCCTCCCTCCAGCGTGGGCCGCGCGCGGCGAGCAGCCGTGGCTCTCGCTCCATGGCGAGACGCGTGCGGACGGCTCGCGCGTCGGTCAGGCCTCCCGCGGTCTGATTGTGCGTGAGTGGCGTGCGACGCTTGGCGGCCGGAATATTCCATCCCCCTTTTTCAGGGCCGGGCGCAGCCCGGGTGCGAAGGCTCATCTCGCGGCGGAGATCGTGCCGCCGCCCGCTCTCGCGACCCTCGAAGCGGGCGACCACGTGGAGATGCTGCTTGAGTTGCTGCTTATTCCCCTGGCGGCCGAGAGATACTACGGACCCGACCCGAAGTTTGCCGCGGGGCTGGCGGCCGGAGCCAATACTTGGCGTCCGGTGCATCGCGAGGCGTCCGGCAACCGTCCGGTGGCACGGCTGCCGGACGGCTCCACGATTCAATCGTGGCCGCTTTCACTCCGCGGCTCGGGCACGCGAGAGGAGTCCTTTTCAATCGAGGGCGGACTTGGATGGATTCCGGTCCGGATCACCGGACTACCGGCCGCGGATGCGGTGGATTTGTTCCGACTCACAGCGACGGGGCGCGAACCTGTTATCCAGGGCGATTCGGAGCGGGCATTCTGGCAATCCGACTACGATCCGGTCGTCCGACGGTGGAGTGTGACCTACAACTTGCCGGCCGTGGAGCACCCCGTGGCCTATCTGCTGGTTCCTCGTGAAGGTTCCTCCGGCCGTTTCCGGCCTTGGCCACGAGTCGATGCAGAGCGCGTGGAAAAACGGTGATGGCAACGGGCGTTCCGGAGGTTGGTTGGCAGGCCCCTAGCTTCGTCGAGTCCCTTGCTCCTTCGCTGACGCGTTCGCATCCGGTTTCCTGCGGGGGCGCCCGGCTGCATTTACCCCGACTCCCGACGGCTCAGAAATCCCGGCCGTAGGTGAGGGAGTAGGCGCGGCCGACCCAGAGGCTGGAGCCCATGCTGCCGGTGTAGCCGGTCTGGGCCTGGCTGTGCGTGGGCTCGCGGTCCTGGACGTTGTTCACGCCGACGCGCAACGAGGTGCGGCGCAGCCACGGGTTGGCCTGCGCGCCCCAGCGGTAGCCGAGGCCGAGGTTGAGCTGCGTCTGCTTGTCGCCGATCTCGTGGTAGGCGAGGGCGCCGTTGTTGTAGATCGCGCGGAGGTAGGTGACCTGGTCCTTCAGGCGGTCGTAGCTCGCCTGCGACGCGTTGGAGCCGGTCCAGATCGGCGAGTGGTACGTGAAGTTGGCGGACGCGCTCCAATTACCCAGGCGCCACGTCAGGTTGCTGCCGACCTTGGTGCGCGGGAGGTCCATGTTGTGCACGGTGTCGTTCTTCTCGTCGGTCGGCGTGAGCTTGGAGAACTTGTTCAGGAACTGCGCCCACTCGATCGAGAGGCCGAGGCGGCCGAGGCGCGTCGGCGGCAGCTGGTAGCGCAGCGTGTAGTCGAAGCCGTTGGTGAAGTTGCGGCCGGTGCTGTTGCGGAAGGTGTTGATGCCGCCGATCAGCGTGCCGAGCGGCGCCATTTGGCGCGAGGGGGCGAGTCCGGCGTTGGCGGCGGCGAAAAGCGCCTGGTCCTGCGCCGACACCTTCGCGCGCAGGGTGTTGGGGTCGCCCTTGTAGTTACCCGACTCGTCGCCGGGGGTGAGTCGGTAGCCGACGTCGATCTGCGCGAGGGGCACTCCCGCGGCGAGTTGCGCCTGCGTGTAGGCGCGCAGGCGGGAATCATCGAGCGAGGTGTCGCGTCCGCGCGATATGATGAGGCTGCGTTGCTCGATCTCCCAGTAATCCACCGTGACCGTGAGTCCCTTGATGCCGGGAACCTCGAGCCCGAAGCCCGCGCTGATCCCCTTCGAGACCTCGGGCTGCAGCTCGCGGTTGGCGATGTTGTAATTGATCGTGAGCACACGGGTGTCGGCGGGCCGGCCGGCGCCGGTGAAGAAATTGCTGCGCACCGTGTCGAGTTCGCCCGGCGGGCTGGTGCGGGAGAACTGCGTCGGCGCGTAGACCCGCGTGAGATCGGGGGCCAGAAATCCCTCGTTGCGCGACGCGCGGAGGAGCACGCGGGAATGCGGCCGCCAGGTGAGGCCGAGCTTCGGTTTCGTGGTGTCGCCGAAGTCGCTGTAACGTTCGAAGCGCGCCGAGGCGCTGAGGTCGAGGGAGCGCACGAGAGGGAGGTTGTTGCGGCGCGAGACGAGCGGCACCGCGGTCTCGGCGTAGGCGCTGGCGATCGTGCGCGAGGCGCGGAAGACATCGCGCGGCGACATGACGATGATGTCGTTGTCGTTCGGATCGAGGCCGGAGTCCGCGGGGTTCTTGCCGATGAACGGCAGCTTGCGGTCGAGTTTGAAGTCGCGGCGCCACTCGACGCCGAACGAGGCGCCGACTGGTCCCGACCACAGGTCGATCACGTCGCCGCTCGCGCGGGCGTCGAGGCTGTCCACGCGGGTGTTGCCGTAGCGGGTCGCGGCCTGGGTGTAGCCGCCGCGCACGCTTTCGGGGTTGGCGTAGGGCTGGTCGGCGACCACGGCGTTGTTCGCGACCTTGAAGGTGTAGGGGAAGGGGTTCCAAGCGGTGGCGTCGGTGCGCTGGGCGGCGGCGATCAGCAGCGAGTCGCGGATGGAGTTGACCGCGCTGTCCGTGGCGCGCACGCCGCCCGTCATGAGGCCGAGCTCCCATTCCCAGGTGGACTGGCCGAACTTGCCCTGCAGGCCGACAAGGAACCGGTGCATGCGGTTGGAGGTCTCAATGCGCTCCGGGCCGCCGTCGGCCATGATCATGTCGCCGATGGAGATCGTCTGCGGGTTGCCGGTGAGGCGGGGCGTGCCGTCGGAATTAGGCGCCCCCGTCGGGCTGTAAAAGCGGGAACCGAACGGGTTGTAGGGGTTGTTCGCCGAAAGCGTCACCACCCGGTCGCTGTCGGCGAGCGTGATGGGCTGCCGCTGGGTCATCGAGGTGGAGAAGTAGCCGGTGAACTCGCCGAAGAAACGGAGGCGCGGGCGCAGCTCGTATTCCACGCGGGTGTTGAGGGAGTAACGCGTGCTCTGCGGCTGGCCGATGATGTAGGGATTGTAGTCGGCGTACTGTGCGCGGGGGATCGTCACCGTCGTGAGGGTGGGGACGCCGTTGATCGGGTAGAGCCAGCGGTTGGTGGTGGACGTCGCGGTCGTGAAACGCGGCCAGATACCGATGGGCGTGCGGTCGTCCTGCGAGCCGCCGGCGGCGTTGAACGGATCGCGGGCGTAGCGGGTCTTGTCAGCCGATTGGGAGATTTCGCGCTGCCGCAGGTAGATCGGGTCGCGGGTGTAGATGCTGGCGCCGACCATGTAATTGCCGCGGCCCCGGGCGAACGGGGAGGCGTAGCCGAGCTTCAGCTGGTAGTCGGTGCCGCCGCCGTGCTCGGTCGTGCCGTAGCGAAAGGAGACGTCGCCGCCGGCGGGGCGGCGCCGGGCGATGTAGTTCACGACGCCGGCGACGGCGTCCGAGCCGTAAATCGACGACGCGCCGTCGCGCAGCACCTCGATCTGCTGCACGGCGGAGGGGAGCACGTTGACGTTGACCGGCGAGACCGCGCCGGACGTGAACGGATGGAACGGCATGCGGCGGCCGTTGAGCAGCACCAGGGTGTTGCCGGCGCCGAGTCCGCGGAGGGCGATGTTGGCGTTGTCGCCGCGGCCGGCGATCGCGTTGGTCGGCGTCT
>JAURJO010000306.1 GCA_030832235.1 Verrucomicrobiota bacterium | reverse complement strand
GTGGCGCCGGCCCGGCCGATCGTGCGGACTTCCGGGGAACTCGCTGAACCCAGGGACGTAATGAAGGGCAAACGCACCGTCTTCATCGTCGCCGGAGCCATCGGCGCGGTTGTTTTCGCCTGCGGTCTCTACCTCGCCTATTCAGCGTTCTTCAGCTCTGAGCCGCCGCCTCCCGTCGCCAAAAAATCCGCGCCAGCTCCAGCCGCCGCGAAGACCGCCGCCGCTCCAGCGCACACTCCCGCACCCAAGGCAACCGCTCCGGCCCCTGCTACACAACCCACCGCTCCAATCGCCAAGGCCAAGACAGTCACCGAAGCTCGGACCCAGGCCGTCGCGGAAAGCGCCGCACCCACAACCGCGGCCGCACCCGCTACGCCGCCGGCACCTTTCGCTCCTCCCGCCGCCACAGTCGCCGTCGCACCTGCCACGCCCACGCCTGCCACTTCCTCCTCGTCCGCGGCGGCTTCGAAGTCCGCATCAGAAACGGCCACTGCCCGAACCACCATCGCCAAGGGTGTCACGGCGACCACCAACCTCGAGCAGGCGGGAGCCGATGCCAGCGTCGAGTTCCGCACCTTTGTCGCCAACGCGAAGATCAGCGGTGTGTTTCAGGGCACACCAGCCCGCGCGGTCATCAACGGACGCCTCGCGCGCTCCGGCGAGACCGTCGATGCAGCGCTAGGCATCGTCTTCGACCGCATCGACGCGGACCGCCGCCACATCGTCTTCCGCGATCGCACAGGAGCGACGGTTACCCGGCGCTACTGACGGCTCCGACCGGAGCTATCGTCCGGAAACCTCAACCGCCTCGCCCGGGCGAAGTTCATTCTCCGCGTTTTTCCGGTAGAGCCAGCCGGCGCCGGCCAAGAGTGTAAGCTTACCATCCAGCCAGCGCACCATCGACGTGTCGGCGATGCCCAGCACCGTCTCGCCCGGGTTAAAGCGCAGGTAGGTGCGGATTTTGCCCGCCCGCAACCGGAACTCCGCGGTGGCAGACGCCAGCGGATGGTGCGGGTTGACGGAAACGGGCACCAACCCGAGCGCCGCGCGCGAGGGAATCTCGGCGACGGGAAAATCATTGGTCGTGCCGATCACGATACCGGCGACATTGGCGCCGGCGCTGGAGCCGGCGTAAGGCATGCCCGACCGCACCCGAGAGCGGATGACCTCGAGCAAGCCCTCGCGATGCAACGTGGCGAGCAGGACGAAGGTTTCCCCTCCCACGATGAAAATGCCGTCGGCCGCGGCGAGGCGCTCCCGCCTTGCGGCGGGATCAAGCCGGTGCAGCGACTCCGCCGCCGCACCGAGATCGCGAAACGCACTGACCAAACGCGCTTCCATCGCCGCACGGTCGTCGGGGTGCACCGCGTCGAGCAGGAGAGCTACCCGGCTGCGACCCTGGAAACTCTCCCGCAGCGCGGGCCGAAGTGCGTCGGCGAAGAGCGCGCCTTTCATCGAGTTTCCCCCCAGGAGGAAAACCGGCCCGTCCGCCGCGGAACACGGCGACGACACGGCGGACAACAGGACCAGCAGGGAAAAGAAAAGCCGCCTCATCGTCAGGAGCCCACCATCAGCACGCCCTTGAAGACGAGCAGCACCACGCCCACCAGCGCGCAGCAGGCGAGGAAACCGAGACCGTCCATGCGGTCCCATTTCGTGAACTCCCAGTTGGAACCGGGAAAGAGCTTGAGATGGTCGTACCGGGTCGGGTTCGCGTAGCTGTCGGCGACACGACGCGCGTCCTCCTCGAGGGTCGGCGCGACCGGCGTCTTCATCCGCGCGTAGAAGCGCGCCACGCGCTCCGGTTCGGTCGGCCGCGTGAGCAGGCTGACGCCGAAGATAAGAAGGACCGGAATAAGCGCGTCGACGAGGTAGCGCGTCGTGAGCAGCTGCGCGGACGAGAAACCGGCGACGTCGACGCCGAGCAGCGCCAGCAGATAGACCTCGGTGCGGAACAACCCCTTGCCGGTGCGCGGCGAGGACGGGTCCTTGGGGTCAACGCGCACCACGCCCTCCTCGAAATAGAGGGAAACCGGCTCGATGCGCCGCGTAACGGGGATCTTTTCCCCCACGGCCTTGGCGCGCCCGGCGGTGACGTCGGCGGAGGAGGCCGTGACCTCGGTGGTGACAACGCGCTCGCGCGTCATCGCCGTGAGCGATTGCGACCGGGCGAGCGAGGGGATCGAGGAAACGACGGACGGGATCACCGCGATGAGCAGGAGCGTGACGAAGACCTGCACGCGCACGGCGGTTTCGGTGACGCGCCGCCAGAGGAACAAAACGGTGATCGGCACGCCCCACACGAGGAGGAGCACGATCGCGAACTTAAGGATAACCACTACGCTGTTGAGGAACAGCCCGACGAGTACGCCGGCCGCGAGCAGCAGTGGCACGGCGAGGCGGGCGACGACCATGTAGTGGCGCTCGTCGCGCCCCGGGAAGATCGGCTCGTAGAGATTCTTCACGACGAGGCCGGAAAGCACGACCGACTGCGCGCCCAGCACGGCAACTTTTCCACCGAGAATGCCCGTGATCATGATGCCGATCAGCCCGATCGGCAGCAGCTCGCGCGTCATCAGGCCCCAAGCCTGATCGGGGTCGGAAAGATTCGGCCCGAACAGCGCCAGCGCGATGAGGCCGCAATAGGCCCAGGCGATGGTGACGAACCGCTTGCTGAAGCCGCCGGTGACGGCGCCGATCCGCGCGGCTGTCTCGTCCTTGGCCGAGCCGGAGATGGCCATGTTGGCCTGCGTGCCGGCGATCCCGATCAGCTGCACGAGGAGCAAGGCGGCGATCGAGTACCAGGTGTACTCGGATGCGATATCCCCGCCAAAGAGGTTGAACATCACGTCGGGAATCCGGTCGTGCAGACCCGCCGCACCCCCGATCCGAGCGAGGCCGAACGGGATCAGGATTATCGAGATCAACACCACCAGCATCGCCTGGATCGCGTCCACCACCGCCGAGGCCTTGAGGCCGCCGAGCATGATGAAGATCGCCACGATCCCGGTGGAAACGAGGTAGAAGGTCACAGGCTTCAAGTACGTGACGTAGGGCTGCAGTTCGCCGCGCTTGTAGTAGTCGCCCAGAGTCTCGTAGCGCGCCGCCTGCTCCGGCGAAAGCGCCCCCGCCTGCCGCCGTTCCTTGAGCCGCGCGTGTTCATGGAATCCGGCGACGCGCTGGCGCTCCTCCGGTGTCCACACCGCCTCCTCCTTCACCATGAGGGGTTGCAGCGTCTTGAGCGCGGTGACGTTACCTGCCGCAATCACGCCGATCACCGCGATGATGAGCATCGTCACGGCATAGAGCGTCGCGAGGAACCGGCTGCCAAATCGGTCCGCGAACAGATCCGCCATCGTCGTGAGCCGGACGCGACGGAACCAAACGTTCATGAACCAATAGTACGGGGTGAGGAAGAGCGTGATGAGGGCCAGCCACGCGCCGCCCGCACCCTGCCGGTAGACCGAACTCGAGGTCGTCGTCGCCTGGCCCGGGTCCGTCATGTTCCCGAAGCTCAGGAAGAACTGCAGCCACCGGCCGAGGGAGCGGCCCCCGAGGAAAAAGTCGCCCTCGCCCTTCACGCCGCGCGAGAGCGCCTTCCCGATCAGGAGGACGGCCACGATGTAGCCGAGCAGGATGGTGACGTCGACCCAGTGCAGTCCGAAGAATTTCATGGGGTGGGAAAAACGGGACCGAGCAAGCGGGCCAGCGAACCGAGTGGCGAACCCGTTCTCACGCGCCAAAGCAGGCGACCCAGCGCCCCGCGCCGCGTGGTGATCACTTCTCGCTGTTGGCGCGCTTCTTCCCGCCCTTCTTCTTCGCGGACGGCGGCTCGGGGGCGTCGTTCTTCGTCGGCATCGGCGCCTTCACGGACGCACGCCAGGCGACGAGGCGCGCGTGCAGTTCCCGCGTCTTTTCCGGAAGCTCCTTCGCGAGGTTCCGGCCCTCGCCGATGTCCTCACGCAGGTTGTACAGCTCCAGCCGTCCGTCCTCGAGGAACTCCATCAGCTTCCAGTCGCCCGCGTGGATGAGACTCACTGGAGTCGTGCGCCATTGCCCCGGACCCGCGCCGAGGTAACCGGGGAAATGCTGGAAGAATGCGCCGCGGGCGAGCCGCGCCCGCGGGTCACGCACCAACGGCAGCAGGCTCTCGCCGTCGAGCGTCTGGCCCGCGGGCAGGGCCGCACCGGCGATCGCGGCGAAGGTCGGGAGCATGTCGACGTGCACGGTGGGAACGTCGCACGCGGCGCCCGCCGGGGCGCGACCGGGCCAGCGCACGATCAACGGCACGCGCGTCCCGCCTTCGTAGAGGCTGCCCTTGCCGTTGCGCAGCGGGGCGTTGTCGGTGACGTCGTCCTTGCCGCGCTCCAAGCCGGCGCGCGCGTAACCGCCCACGCCGCCATTATCACTCGCGAAGACCACCACGGTGTCGTCGGCCAGCCGCAGTTCGTCGAGCAGGGCGGTGATCCGGCCGACGCTTTCGTCAACGCTCGCGATCATCGCGGCGTACACGGGGTTCCGGTGTCCGCCGACGCCGGGTTTGTTCCGGAAGCGCGCGACGAGTTCCTCCTTCGCCTGGTGCGGCGCGTGGACGCCGAAGTGCGGCAGGTAGAGGAAGAACGGCCGCTCGCGGTTGCGGCGGATGAAGTCGACCGCGCGATCGGTGAGAAAGTCGGCGAGGTACTTTCCCTTCGGCACGTCGACCGCCGGGTTGGTGCGAAAGTCGTAGTGCTGGCCCGCGCTCTCGATCGCCTCGTCGAATCCGCGCCGCGCGGGATGGTAATCCCCCTGCTGGCCGAGGTGCCATTTGCCGAACATCGCGGTGGCGTAACCGGCGGACTTCAGCACCTGCGGCAGGAGCACGCGGTCGAGCGGGAGATTGGTGACATTGTCCACCGGACGCAGCGGACGCGACGCCCACTCGAAACGGTTGATGTTACCGACCGTGTAGATGCCGGTGCGCGGGGCGTACTGGCCTGTCATCAAGGCCGCGCGGGTCGGCGCGCAGT
>JAURJO010000305.1 GCA_030832235.1 Verrucomicrobiota bacterium | reverse complement strand
TAGGTCTGCTCCGAGATGTTCTTCTCCTTGCAGACTTCTACGATACTTTTGCCGCCATCGGCAGCCCGCAGGATGCGGATCTTATCTTCTGTCGTATGTCTTTTACCTTTCATGGTCTGGGTCCTTTCTGGGGCCCAGACCACCGCGTATTCACGAAGGGAAGCGAAGGGAGGTTACGGCGGAGAGGGAGGGGCGTCTCCGCTGCCACCTCCCTTCGCTTCCCTTCGTGAATACGCGGTGGCTACGGCCCTCCTGCGATTTAAATCTCTTGCCAAGCCGCTCGGGCGCGGGAAAAATCGCTATGGACTCACGCAGCCAATCACCTCCCCGTGCTCACATGGAATTTCCACGCTTTCTCTGGATCGACTCCGGCGCCAAGGGGCGATCTTTCGACGGGCACTCTTTTTTGGCCGGCAACTCGCATCGACATCCCGACGCCCGCCCCGGCGCGGCGCGCTAAGCACGGGCTTAGCTCCCATCGTTACCTTTGAAAAAATTTATCGACTTCATTCGCCGCGAATCGCCGGAATTCCGCGGCACCCTCGTAGCGCTTTCCCTCCTCGCGGGCCTCGCCAACGGCCTGAGCGTGAGCGTGGCCATCAAGACAGCCAAAAGCTTGCGCCCGGGCGAGCTACACGTGCGCGAGTTCCTCCTGTTCGCGGTCTGCCTGTTCGCTTTCTGGGTAACGAAGGAATACGTGCTCAATCGCACCAATCGCATCATCGAAGGCATCGTACAAAAACTGCGGGTGCGGATCATCGAGGGCCTAAAAACAACCAGCCTCGCGGTGTTCGAACGCATTGACCGCGGTCGGGTGATATCGACGCTCTCGACCGATTCGATCACCCTCTCCTACGCCGCCGGCTCGATCGTCAACGCCACCTCATCCGCCTTCATGGTCGCGTTCGTCCTGGTCTGGATTGGCATCCACTCGATGTGGGCGCTCGCCATCACGCTCATCATGGTCGGGAGCGCCGTTTACCTCTACATGCAGAAGAGTCACACCCTCGCCCACGAGTTGGGGGAGGCGTCGCGGCTGGAAAACGCGTTTTTCCACAACCTCGAAGGCGTCATGTCCGGCTACAAGCAGCTCAAACTGAACCGCGAGAAGAGTCAGGACTTCTTCGGCGTCGAGATCTGGAACGTCATCAACGAAACCGCCGCCCTCCGCGTCAAAACCGGCCGGACGATGAACCAGTCCGCGCTGCTCAGCCAGACGTTTATGCTCTTCACCATCGCCGGGGTGCTGTTCCTCCTGCCCAATTTCCGGCCCACAGATATCCCCATCATCGCTTCCGTCATCGCCATCGTCCTGTTCGCCAGCGGGCCCATCAGCGACGTGGTCATGGCCATCCCCGCCCTCAGCCGCGCCGAGGCCTCCATCGCCAACATCGAAGCGCTCGAAAACGACCTTAAGCAGCAACGGAGCGAGTTGGAGGCGATGATCGAACGGAAGCCGATCACGACCGAACCGTTCGAATCGCTCGCTTGCGCTGGCACCGGCTTCGAATACGAGCCCAGCCCGGGCAACGAGGGCCACCGTTTCCAACTCCAACCCTTCGACTTCACTCTGCAAGCCGGAGAAATCGTCTTCATCGTCGGGGGCAACGGCAGCGGGAAGTCCACGTTCCTCAAGGTCCTCACTTCCCTCTACGAACCCTCCTCCGGCCAGCTCGTGTGGAACGGCAAACCGGTCACCCCCGATCGCCTCGGGTCCTACCGAAATCTGTTCACGCCGATCTTCACCGATTTTTTTCTGTTCCGCCGCCTGATCGGCGTAAACGAGGCCGACGAAGCCCACCTGCGCGACTTGTTCGCCACCATGGAGCTCTCGGGCCAGGTCGATATCGTCAACCGGGAGCTCACCACCACCGCGCTCTCCACCGGCCAGCGGAAACGCCTGGCCCTCGCCCTCGCCCAAACTGAACGCCGCCCCGTCTTCATCTTTGACGAGTGGGCCGCCGACCAAGACCCGGTCTTCCGCCGCTTCTTTTACACCGAACTCCTGCCCGCCATGAAAGCCCGCGGCCAAACGGTCGTGGCCGTGACCCACGACGACGCCTATTTCGCCTACGCGGATCGCGTGCTGAAGATGGATTACGGTCGCTTCCTCGAAGGCGAACATCACGTCAAGGCCTTCGAAACCGAACGCAAACGACGTTCCGGATAAAGCCGCCAAATTGAGCCCCTCTCTCCTATGAATCGACTCCTCGTTACCCTGCTCTCGTTCAGCTTCGCCCTCGCCGGCGCCAGCCACGCTCAGACGACCGAAAAACAAACCATCGTTCTCACCAACGGCACCACCCTGGTGGGCGAACTCGTGGCCGAATCCGCCACCGAGGTTACGTTCCGCGACTCTCTCCTCGGGACGTTAAAGTTCTCCCCCGCGGCCATCACGTCCCGCGCCGGGGTCGCGGCCACCGCCGCTCCGCGTAACTCGGCGGGCAATCCCGCGGCCTCCTCGGCGGGTTCGCCCCCCCCTTCCTCGCTTCCCACCGTCGGCCCGGTTTTGCAGCCGGCGATCGCCAATCCCGCCGCCCCCACTCCCCAAGCGCCGGTTTGGACGCGCAACCTGCTGGTCACTTTCGGCCACATGTCCGCGCCCGCACCCACCTTGGGCCAAGGCTCCGTGCGGAGTCTAAACGTGAATCTGGGCATCGAGCGCGCCACCGCCCGCCACATCAACTCGCTCATCGCCAGCTACAGTTTGGCGCGGGCCAAGCCGGCCCCGGCGTATTCCGATACCTTCTTGGCCACGTTTCAGCATGACTACATCCTTTCGCCAAAATACCGCATCGTCTCACAAACAAGTTTTCTCCGCGATCCACCCAAGACGATTACCCATCATACGGAGCAACTGATCGGTTTCGCCCGGACCTTGGTGCAAACGCCTTCGACCACCTTCATGGTGGCGCCAGGACTGGCCTATTCCTTCGGCGAAAAAGAATACGTGGGCGACGTTGACGACCAACATTTCGGCTACGGCTTCTACCAGATCCTCAATCACTCCCTTTCGCCCACCATTTCCCTCCAACAGAAGCTCAAGGCGGTCAGATCATTCTCGGATCCACAATATATCCGCGCCTCTGCTTCCGTGAGTCTCACCGTGCAACTCACCAAAACGATCGGCCTCCAAACCAGCCTCGAATCAACCTACGACGGACGCCCGGCGCAAGGTATCGAAGAGCTGCAGTATCAAACGAACACCGGCTTGCAGTTTAAGTTCTAAGGGGGAGCGCCCGCGACCATTCTCGTTGCTCCCCTATGACCCTCGCGCCGTCTCGCTGGCTCCACCGCATCAAACCGGGCTCGGTTAAAAACTCGATTCGTCTCTACGCGTTTCCTTTTGCCGGCGGCGGAGCCTCGGCGTTTCATCCTTGGGCGGCGGCGATGGATCCTCGCATCGAACTCTGGGCCGTCCGCTTCCCGGGCCGCGAAACGCGCCTGCGCGAAAAGCCCATCGCCGACTTCGCGGAGGCGTTGGAGCGCCTGCGCGACGAATTGGTCCCTCACCTGACTCCCCCCTACGCCTTGCTCGGCCATAGTCTCGGCGCGGTCTTCGCCTATGCGCTCACCCGCGAGTTGCAGGCCGCCGGCCCCCCCGGCCCGCTCGCCCTCATCGTCGCCGGCGCCCGCCCGCCCGTTCATCCGGCACCCTCGCCGCGCCTCGCCGCCCTGGCCGACGCCGAGTTCGTGACCGCCCTCCGTGACCGCTACAACGGCATCCCTCCCGCCGTGCTCGCCAACACCGAGCTGCTCGCCCTCGTCCTGCCCACCCTCCGCGCCGACATCGCCGTTTACGAGAGCTACCAACACCGGGTGGGGCCGAACCTCCATTGCCCCGTCGCCGCCTTTGGCGGCGATCGCGATCCTCTGGTCAGCGCAACGGATCTCGCGGGCTGGCGCGATCTCGTCACGGGTCCGCTCACCACCCGCATATTTCCGGGCGACCACTTTTTCCTGCAGGCCGACCCGTCGGCCACCGCCCGCGCCGCGCAGGAATTTCTATTGTCCGTCGCTTAGATCGATCTCCTTTTCCCACTCCAGCGGCCCATCGTGCTCCTCGGCGTGGTGCTCAACCGCCAAGCAGGCGCTGCACCGCTCCACGATCGGCAGCGAAAAGAGCCGCCAGGCCCGCCCAGGGTGGGACTCGCCCCGCCAGCGTATCACCTGCGGTCGCACGTGAGGACGCGGCTCGACCGCAAATTCATCCAGGGGAAAGGCCCCCAGGCCGAGTCCGCGGGCCTTCAGCAACGCTTCCTTGCGCGTCCACACCGCAAAAAAAGTCGCCGCCCGCTCGGCCCCGGGCGCCGCCGCCAGCGCGGCGCGCTCTTCGGGCGCAAACGCCAGCTCGGCCAACGCGGCATACTCGAGGTCCCGCCAAGCCTCTACATCGATCCCCACCCGCCGCCGCCACGCCAGCGCCAGCAAAAGCCAGTCGCCGCTGTGGCTCAGGTTAAACTGCCACGGCGGACTCTCCGGAGGCAGCACCGGCTTGCCGTTGGGCCCCGGCACCAGCGGCACAGCCGCGGGAGAACACTGCAGCCGGGCTCCCAATACGCGCCGAAGCGCGGTCCGCCCGAGCACCAGACGCGCCGCATCGTCGGGCTGCCGGAACCTTGCCGCGCGGGCCTGCTCTTCCACCGGCAAAGCCGCCCGCCACGCCGCCACGCGCGCCGTATTCCGCTCGAGCGGCAGGCACCACACCCGCACCGGCTCGACCCGCGGGTCATCCCGCGCAAACGGCGCCGCGTCGCTCACGCCGAGTCAGCATCCATTTGCCGACGCAGACTAAGGGGGCGCATGTCGGTCCAGACGGTTTTGATGTAATCGAGGCACTCCTCCTTCAGGCCCGATTTGCCCGCCTCGCGCCAACCCGCCGGGATCGCCTTGTAGGACGGCCAGATCGAATACTGCTCCTCGCCATTTACCACTACGTGGTAGGTCGTTGTGTCTTCTTTGTCGTTGTTCATTGGGTGTAAAAAATAAAAAGGCGATTACGCCGAGCCGGCAATCGCTTCGTTCCGCGAACCGCGCGCCCGGGCCACGTAGGCGAAGATCGCCTCCGCCGCGGCCGCCGCGCCCCCGGCCGCACGCGAGGCGTCACGCAGCGCGCCGGCGCGCTCCCGCAGCGCGGGATCACCGACCGTCCGCTCCAGCGCCGCCGCGAGCGTCTGCGCCGTCACCCGCGCCGGTTCCAACATCACGCCCGCGCCCTGCTCCTCCAGGTGCGCCGAGAGTATCTCTTGTTCGTAGGTCTGCGGCACCGCCACCATCGGCACCCCATACCACGCCCCTTCGCGCAGGCCGCCGCCCGCCCCGTGAGTCACGAACGCCGCCGCCCGCTCCAAGAGCTGGAGCTGCGGCGCACTGCCCGGCGCGCACACGATCACGTTATCGGGAATGTCACCGAGCTGCCCGAGCTCCACGCCGGGGCTCAGCACGAGCACGGTCTGCCACTCCCGCTTCGCCACGGCTTCGAGCAGGCTGCGGAAGAACGCCAGGCCCGGGTTGTGAAAGGTGCCAAACGAAACATACACCAACGGCCGCGCATCCAGACGCTCAAACGCGAAATCGCTCGGTCGCTCGCTCGTGGCCGTGCACACGCCCACGAACGCATACTCCGGCCCGAACGCGTCCGCATACGGCTGCAGCGCCTTCGGCAGGTGCACCACGTTGAGCGGCTGGGCGTTGGTAAAGGTATCAACAAAGTTGATCGGGCGCGGGAGTTCGTAGCGCGTTGCCAGGTCGCGCCGCCAATCCCGAAAGAGGCGCAGGCCTTCCCTCGCTTCCGCGATCCAGGCGCGACGCTGCGGACGCAAGCGCGGACACGCATGAAAGGTCCGTGATGTAAAACCGGCCGTCGCCACCGAGGCCACCGCCGGCACGCCGAGCGCATGCGCCAAAATCCGCCCCCACAAGCAGAGCGAATCGTGCACGATGTAGTCGGGCCGCTCCGCCCGCACGCGCTCCAACAACGCCGGCACCCACTCCCGCGCACACCACGTGAGCACGGGGCCGAGGTAATACTGATTCGCCCCGCCCGGCCCCGGATACGGCGCGATCGGGGGGTAGGCATGGAACACCGCCCCGCGCGCTTCGATCTCCGATTGAAAGGGCGGCACTTCAAAATACGCAACACTCTCCCCGCGGCGCACGAGCTCGCCCACCAAGCCCAGCGTGGGGATGACGTGGCCCGGCGCGGAAACGTTGAGAAAGACGGCCTTCATCAACCAATCAGAATTTCGCGCTCCCCGAAGAGACGTTCCGCCGGCAGACCGAGCGCCTGACACTCGGCGACGAGCCGGCTCGACGCCTTGATCGGGTTCGACTCCTCCGTGTACTTGATGCTCATGACGTAATTGAGCCAGGGCTCCTGACCCATCGCGTAAACGTAGGCCTCCTTGCAGCCAAAACACCGCACAATATCGATGCCTCGCTCGTAGTTCGAACCCGCCAGGCGCCGCGAATGGTCCATCTTGCGGTCCAGCGGTTTGGTCAACAACGGTCCATACATCCACGAAAGCGGCGCACCGTCGCACTCCATGCCGAGGAAGAGCACATCAACGTCGCCGGTGAGTTTCCGGGTGTGCTCGTAGAGCTTCGGTTCGATGTTGCACGAATCCGCCGCAAACATGAGGCGGTGACCGTGCAGATCGACGAGGAACGCACTCTTCGTGCGGATCGCGAGATCCCCGTGTTCACCAAAGAAAGGTAGCCCCGTAATCCGTCCCACCGGCGTCTGGATCGTCTCGAACTCCTCGATCGAGATCACGCTCTTAAAACCCACCGCCTCCAGCATCATTTTGAGCGAGGGATCCTGGATCGCGCCGTTGCCGTTGCGCGGCACGACGATGTGCTTAACCCGCCCACGGAGCTGCAACATCGTCTCGAACAAAATATGGTCCTGGTGATTGTGGGTGATCAGCACGTAGTCAATCGACTCCGGCAGGTCTTCGTAGGTGAAGCGCGCGATCTCGTGATCATAGGTATAGCTCAACACCGGATCGAGCAGCACCGAGGTCCCGCCCGCTTCCACCAGAATGCAGGCGTGACCAAAATAGCGCCAACGCACCCCTTGGCCCGTGTAAGGCTCGTAACGACGCGGCGCCTCGACCGTGAACATCGTCGCAAACGCCGCGCGGTCTTCCGCCGTCACCCCCAGTTTGTCCGCG
Organism: Verrucomicrobiota bacterium; assembly: GCA_030832235.1. GTDB lineage: Bacteria > Verrucomicrobiota > Verrucomicrobiia > Opitutales > Opitutaceae > ER46. Next base: position 5,644 of record JAURJO010000305.1, on the reverse strand, counting down.
ATCGCGTCCACCGAACCGGGCTCACTCTTCATCGCGAAGAGTTCGTCGATCAACGGGCTCTCAAACGGGATCTGGATGTGCACGTCACCGGGCGTGCGCAGCCGGGGCGTGCTCAAGATGAAGGGCCGGTCATCATTGCTGATCAACGAGAGCATCAGGCTCTGCCGGCTCGCGTCATAAAATTGGCTGCGATACAACAGCGGCTCGATCAGGCGAAACGAAGCCTGGTTGTTCATATCATAAACGAGCTCGACGTAGCCTTTTAAAATCTCCGGCACCTTCGCGTAGAGCGGTTCCAACGAAAACCCCTTGGCCTCGACCCGCAGCATCTGATCGAGCTGCTTGATCGCTTCACTAAACGCGATCATCTGCCCTTGATCCTGCTTGGTCTTCTCCATCAGCGCTTTGATCTCATCAACGCGTTGCCCGTCGTAGTCGATGAACGGGCCGCCCAGCATCGCCGGGTTTTTCACCGCCGCGGCATGCACCTGCGGAGCCTGCACGTAGGACTGCATGATCTTGAGATGACGATCGACGATGTTCATCGCCGCCGTCGCGGGAGAGATAAGGTGTGACCAAGCGTACCACGATTCAACGAGAGGCTCCACTTGGACGTTTTGGCGCAGAAACATTGGGTTAGACATGATGGGAAAAGCTAGGGGGGATTAGTGATTATCGGAAGCGTCAATTAGCGCGCCGAGCCGTTCGGCCAACCCGGCCACGTGCGGCGGGCGCAACATGCTGTTGTGATCGCCCTCCGAGTCCACGACCGCGATCAATCCCCGGGCGAGCGCCGCCCAGCCCGCGGTGGGGAGATCGGCCGTCTGGGCCGCAAATCCCGCCGTGCGCACCAGCGTGAGGCCGCCGCCAAAAATTCCGGGGTGATAGTGGAGGAGCGCGTGCAGATTCGCCTGATAAACCGCCACCAGTCCGGCGATCATCGCGACGTCCGCCCCCGGCGGGGCGATGCCCGCCTCGCGCGCGCGTTCCAGGAAAAAACTTAAGCGCTCGTCCGCGGAACGCGTCTCGAGCTCCGCCGCCGGGAGCGCGAACGGCACGCCGAAGTGCGTGCCGATCTGATGCGCCATGAATTCCAACGCCTCCACCTCCGTCGGCTCGTGGTCGATCATCGCGCGCGCCCGATCCGGCGCGAGGTGGTCCAGCAGGATCACCGCGCCACCTTGCTCGCCGGTCTCCGTCTCTAATTGCCGCGCCATTTCAAACGCGACGCTGGCGCCAAACGAGTGTCCACCGAGATGATACGGACCGCGCGGGAATTTCTCGCGAATCGCCTTCACGTAAGCCGCCGCCATCTCCTCCACCGCGCGCAACGGCGGCGTCGAGCCGTCAAGGCCGGTCGCCTGCAGCGCATAAAAGGGCCGCGCCGCCGGAAAATGCGCCGCCAGATCGAAGTAGGACAGCACCGATCCACCGCCGGGATGGACGCAGAAAAACGGCGGCCGATCGCCCTCGGGCTTCAGCGCCACCAGCGGCGAGGTCACTCCGGCACCCTGGCCGGACTCGATCGCGGTCGCCATCGCCTCGATCGTGCCGTGCTCGAACAGCGCGTTAAGCGACACGCGCACTTCCAGCCGCGCCTCCACCTCCGCCAGCAGGCGGGTCGCGAGCAGGGAATGGCCGCCCAGCTCGAAGAATAGATCCTTCATCCCCACCTGCTCGACGCCGAGCACCTCCTGCCAAATCCGCGCCAGCCGCGCCTCCAAAGGCGTGCGCGGCCCCGGTCCTCCCGCCCGCGCCCCCGCCACCGCCTCGGGATCGGGCAACGCACGCCGGTTGACCTTGCCGTTGCGGCCGAGCGGAAGCTCCGCGAGCCGCACAAACAGCGCCGGCACCATATACGCCGGCAGCCGCCCACCGAGAAACTCGCGCAGCTCCGCCGCCGTGGGCGCTTCCTCCGCGTCGGTCGTGAAGTAGGCCAGAAGCTGTTTGTCCGCCCCGCTTCCCCTCACGTGCGCCACGGCATCACGCACCGTATGTTGTTCGCGCAGCGCCGCCTCAATCTCGCCGAGCTCGATCCGGAAGCCGCGCAGTTTCACCTGCTGATCAAGCCGTCCCAAAAACTCGATCGTCCCGTCGGGCAGCCAACGCGCGCGATCTCCAGTGCGATAAACGAGGGCCCCGTCCACCCGCGTCACCGCATCCGTCACGAAACGTTCGGCCGTCGCCTCCGGTTGACGGAAATAGCCGCGCGCCAAACCCGCCCCGCCCGTCACCAATTCGCCCGGCACGCCCACCGGCACGGGCTCACCGCGACGGTCGAGGATGTAAACGCTGGTCCCGTTCACCGGCCGGCCGATCGGCACGCTGGCCGCCAGGGTCTCCGCCGCCACCACCGTGTGACAGGTCGTGAACACCGTGTTCTCCGTGGGCCCGTAACCGTTGATGATCCGCAGCGCGGGCTGCGCCGCCGCAAGCCGGCGCACGTGCGCCACCGAGAGCGCATCCCCCCCCGCCAGCACCTGACGCAGGCCCGCCAAATCCGCGATCTGGTGGTCGATCAACTGGTGGAAAAGCCCCGCCGTAAACCACGCGAGGGTCACACCCGACGAGCGCACCGCCGCGCCCAACTCCGCCAGCGACAGCGCCCCCGCGGGCGCGATCCGGAGTTGCGCGCCGTTCAGCAGCGGCAGCCAAATTTCCAGCACCGAGGCATCAAAGGAGAGCGGCGCATATTGCAGCACGCGATCCGTCGGCGCGATCGCGACAAAGTTCGGCTCCGCCACCAGGCGTTGCACCGCCCGTTGCGGCACCGCCACGCCCTTGGGCACTCCCGTGGAGCCCGAGGTGTGCATCACATAAAGCAGGCTCTCGGGTCCTCCCACCGGAGGCGGATTTTCCGCCGACTCGCCCGCGAAAAACGCCTCCGACGCGTCCACCGCCAGCGCGTAAAACATGCCGGAGGGGAGACGATCGGAGAGATGATCCTGCAGTAAAACCGCCACCGGCTGCGCCTCGTCGATCAACTGCGTGAGGCGATCAAGCGGGTCGTCGGGATTCAACGGCAGGAAAAATCCACCCGCCTTCGCGACGGCCAACATCGCCATCACCGCCTCCGGCGAGCGCTCCATCAGGAGCGCCACGGGGGTCTCGCCGCTGGTGCCCAAACCGCGCAGGTGCCAGGCAAGCCGGTTCGCCCGGGCGTTGAGTTCAACATACGTCCACTCCACCTCGCCTTGGCTGACGGCCACGTCCGTCGCGTGGCGCGCCGCCACGGCTTCGAAACGAGCCGCGATTGTCTCCGCCGGCGCCACCAGGCGAGCCGCATGGTTCCACTGTTCGAGTCGCCGACGCACCTCCGCCGGAGCCTGCAAGGGCAACGCATCCAAGGGCGTGGCCGGCGCCCGCCCGGCCGCCTCCGCCAAAGTTGCCAGGTGCCGACCGAAACGGGTCACCGTCTCCGCCGTGAAAAGATCGGTGCTAAATTCCCACGCCCCCGCGAGGCCTTCAGGTGTCTCCTGCAACAGCAACATAAGTTCGAATTTCGCCGTCTCGACGGGCAGCGGCTCCTCCGCGATCACGAGGTCTTCCAGCCGGAACTCCGCCGTGGGCAGATTCAGCAGGACGAGCACCACCTGGAACAACGGCGTGCGGCTGAGATCGCGCCGTCCCCCCACCGCCTCCACCACCGCCTCAAAGGGCACGTCCTGATGCGCGTAGGCGTCCAGGCAAGTCCGGCGCGACTGCCCGACGAGGTCCGCGAAACTCGCCGTCGCCGTGGTGTCCTGACGCAAGGCGAGCGTGTTGACGAAAAACCCGACGAGCGGTTCGAGTTCGCGGCGTTGGCGGTTCGCCACACTCGTGCCGATGACCAGATCATCCTGACCCGATTCCCGCCGCAGCCACGCCGTGAACGCCGCGAGGAGCACCATGAAGAGGGTCGCGCCGTGCTCACGGGCCATCTCGTTGAGCGCCTCGGTCGTCGTCGCCGAGAGCGCAAACGGCACGCGGGCTCCGCGTCCGCTCAACACCGCCGGGCGCGCATGATCCGTGGGCAAATCGATCGGCGGCGCCTCGGCCAGATTGACCTTCCAGAAAGCGAGTTTCTCCGCGAGCACCCGATCCCGCATCCATCCCCGCTGCCAGCGCGCGTAATCCGCATACTGCAGCTCCGGTTCCGGCAGGGCCGGTGGACGACCCGCGCGGGCCGCCGCGTAGAGTTCCGCCAGTTCACGCACCGCCACGCTGATCGACCACCCGTCCGAAACGATGTGATGGGTCGCGATCAAAAGCCGCAACTCCTCCCGCTCCGTCCGATAAAGCGAAACCCGGAAGAGGGGCCCGCGCGCAAAATCGAACCGCTCACCGGCTAGCCGCGCCGCCCGGGCCAGCACCGCCGCCGTGCGCTCCGCCGCCGGGAGCGCGCTTAAGTCTTCCTCCCCCATTTCCACCGCACCCGCCGGCAGCGCGCGTTGCTGACCTTGACCGGCCACGTCCGCAAAAACGGTGCGCAGGGCCGCGTGCCGGGCCACCAATCCCTCCAACGCCCGCCGCAGGGCCGCCACGTCGAGCCGACCCCACAGCCGCAGCAGCGCGGAGACATGGTAGGTCACCTGCCCCGGCACCAACTGCTCGAGAAACCACAGGCGTTGCTGCGAAAAACTGAGCGGCGCCCACGCGGATTCATCGCCGGCCACGATCACTGGCAGCGTCGATGCCTCCGCCCGTCCGGCGGCCAAGCGCGGCGCCAGTCCGGCAATCGTCGGACGTTCAAAGACGGTCGCCATCGCCAGCTCGACGCCCGCGACCGCGCGCACCCGTGCGACCAACTGCGCCGCGAGCAGCGAGTGGCCCCCCAGCGCAAAAAAGTCATCGTCCATGCCGACCCGACCCACGCCGAGCAGGTCCGTCCAGATCGCCGCCAGCATCTCTTCTTCCGGACTGCGCGGGGCGACATAACGCGCCCCCGGCGTCTCGGGCTCCTCCACCGGCGCGGGCAGCGCGCGGCGATCCACTTTGCCGTTCACCGTCAGCGGCAGTCGCTCCAGCAGCACAAAGGCCGCCGGGATCATGTAGTCGGGCACCCGACCTTTCAGATGCTCCCGCAAACGCGGCACGAGTTTCCGCGCGAGTTTCGCCTGCAAGGGCTGGTTCGTCAGCGCCCGCGCCACGCGGGGCTCGCTCCCCACCCCGTCGGTGGCCGAGCGCGCGGGCGCGATGCCGCCCGGGCTTCGTTGCAAAATCTCCCGAAACTCCGCGACCGAGCCGACGCCCGAACCACCCTCAAGCCACGCGAGCACTTGCCCGTCCCGTGCCAGCGACTCCGCCACCGGCGCCGACAGGACGTAACGCCCGGCCGACGCCGCTGCTTCCGCGACTCGCGACGGGCCGACGTGCAGGACCACGTCATAGCGGAACTTGGTCAACTCGTTCACGGCGGATCCGACTCGCACGCGAAACTCGACCGCCGTCAGCGCGGGTTCCTTCGCCATGAGGGCCTCGAAAAAACCGGGATCAACGACCAGCTCTTCCTCACGCGCGAGCGCCCGCTGCACCCGCGTCGCGAGCTCCACCCGGGTGACGTCACCCGCCGCCCGATGAAACTGCACCGACGCGTGATAGGCCGGCAGAAGGGCTAGACTGCGCACGTCGCCCACAAACACCCGCCCGCCCGGCGCGGTCGCCG
>JAURJO010000304.1 GCA_030832235.1 Verrucomicrobiota bacterium | reverse complement strand
GCGCCCTGCGCGGTGGCGACCGCGCAGGCGAGGGAGCACGCGGCGAGGGTGGTGGCCGGACCGCTCGGGATAAGGTTGTTCATCAGCAGGGGCAGGATGCGCGCCCCTGAGACGCAGCCGCGGACCAAACGGGTTATACGCATGAGCACCTTGCCTGCGGATCCGGTCTGCTCGTCAGTCCTTCGCGCGCAGCACGACGGTATTCTCGTCTCTTCGCTCGAGCGCGATGCGGCCGCTCGATTCCAGCAGCCGGAGGAATCCCTCGACGTTGTCGGCGGCGAAGGCCCCTCCCACCGGGCGCGTCCCGATCCGGTCGTCGCCGAGCAGGATCTGGATACGGTTGCGGCGGTTGAACTCGGTGGCGACATCCCGGAGCGGCGTCTCGGCGAAAACCAGCCGGCGTTCCTGCCAGGAAAGCGCCCGTCGGACGGCTTCGGGCGTCACCTTCTCGATGACGGCGGTGCCCTTGGCGGGGGCGGCATCCGCAACCATGGGCGCCGGGATCCGCGCGCGTTCGTGCGCCTCGAGGAACGCGGAAAAGCCCCGTTGGGCGCTCTCTCCGGGGGAGCTGCCGGCCGGAGGCGGCGGGCTGGTGGTGGCGGCCGGGCGGTCGACCACGGCGACCTTGCCCTCGGTCACGAGCACCTCAACCGCCCCGGAGCCGAGCAGGACATTGAACGCCGTGCCGACGGCGCGGACCGAGACGCCCGCCGCCTCTACCACAAATACTCGGCCCGGATCGGGTTTAACGGTGAAGTGCGCCTCCCCGCTGAGCAGCGAAACCCGTCGTTCGTCGGCAGCGAGAACGACTCGAACCTCGGTGCTCGCGTTCAACTCGACCACGGAGCCGTCGCCCAGGACGACCCTCTCGTAGCCGCCGGCCGAGGTCGCGTGGGACTGGGAGGTCGGCGAGATCGGGCGCCAGGGTCGCAACGCAACGAGCGTGATGATGACCGCGGCGGCGGCGGCGGCCGCGTTACGCCAACTGCGGCCTGGGCGTCCGGCGTTTCGATCCGTCGGGCGAACAGGGGCCGGAAAGGTGATGACCGGCTGAAGGTCCGCGCGCACCCTCGGCATTTTCTCCAGAAGGTCGCATGCGGCCTCCAGTCTGGCTACCGCCGCCGCATGGCGCGGATCGGCCTGTCGCCAGCGTTCGAACTCCCGTCTTTGGGAGGAGGAAAGTCCCTCGGAGCGGAGGGTAAGCCAGTTCGCCGCCACCTCCTCGACCGGGTCGTCGTGATCCTCGGGTCCGGATGCCGGTGTCATGCGGGGCTCCCTCGCTCGCCGGAGGTGCGCGGTGCGCCCTCGATGAGACCGCGGTCGGCGAAAAACGCGGCGCACCGCCGCATGCCCTTGGCCATGTGAACCTTCACGGTTTCGGGTGATATGCCCAGTTGGGCGCCGATTTCCTTGTAGGTGAGATTGTCGAGGTAGCGCAGCATGATCACCTGCCGGCAACGTTCGGGCAGGGCGCGCACCGCCTCGGCGAGAACCTCCAGTTCCAGCCGCTGATCAAACTGTTCGGCCGTGCCCGGCTGTTCGGAGAGCGCCGTCAGCTCGATTGCTTCCGTCACGGCCTCGGTCGGCTTGGCGCCCCTCCGGCGGAAGAGATCGTAGGCCGCGTTGCGCGCCGCGGTGAAGAGAAACGCGCGCGGGTGCCGGACGTCGCATCGGGCGCGCTCGCGGAGGAGGCGGGTGTAGGTTTCCTGCACGAGGTCGTCGTGCTCGCCCAGCGTGGGAAAGCGCGCCTGCAGGTAGGCGCGGAGCGCGGGCTCATGAGGCTGCACCTCGCGTTCGAACCAGCGCGAGACCTCGGCCTCGTCGGTTGCCGGAGCGCCTCCGGCCTGTGGGAGCGTGCGGAGACGCCTGGCCTCGTTGCTCATGGTTTGGCGGGCATGGATGGCCCCAGCAACAGCACCGTGATGACGATCACCACCCATCCGGCCAGATCGAGCCACACGCCGTGGCGCATCATGGATTTCAGGGGAACGCAGCCCGTTCCGTACGCCATCGCGTTCGGCCCGGTGGAGACGGGCAGGAGGAAGCCCATCGAGCAGCCCAGACAGGCGGCGAGGGCCGGCTTCAGGGGATCGACTCCCGCCGCCTGCGCGACCGCGATCGCGATGGGCACCACCATCGTGGCCGAGGCCGTGTTGGTGGTGGTTTCGCTGACGACGATCCCGATCGCGGTGAAGAGCAGGGTCAGTCCTACGACCGAATGGCTTTGGAAGATGGTGGCGAGTCCCGCACCGATCCAGTGGGCGAGGCCGGTGGAGAACATCAGTTCGCCGAGGCACATGCCGCCCGCGAATAGCAGGATGGTGCCCCAGTCGATGCCGGCGGCATCGCGCCACTCAAGCGTGAAAGACTCCCGTTTCGTGTCCGCCGGCAGGATAAAGAGCAGGGAAGCGGCCAGCAGGCCGATGATGCTCTCCGGCGCGCGGGCATTGATCCAGAGGAAGACGGGATCCGCCGCGCCACGTTCGGAGAATCCGGCGATCAGCCCGGGAAGCATCCAGAACGCGACGGCGCCGATGAACACGCCCACAACATTCCGTTGGCCCCGGGTCCAGGGGCCGATTTTCGCCCGCTCCTTCTCCAGCAGAGGGCGACTGTCGGCCAGGGGAAAGTTGGGGAACGGGCAGTGCCGCCCGAATCGCCAGACCAGGAAAACCGTCAACACCACCGCAACCGGAAGGCCGAGCCGCATCCACTCGAAGAACGTGATCTTGTACCCGAGCAGCCGCTCCACCGCCCCGATGCCGATGAGGTTGGGGGGTGTGCCGACCGGCGTGGCCATGCCACCCACCGAGGCCGCGAAGGCGGTGATCAGCATCAAGCCCGCCGCATAAGGGGTGGCGCGAAAATTGGCCGCGCCTTGCCGCAGGCCGAGTTCGGCGAGGATCGACAGGGCGATGGGAAGCATCATCGCCGTAGCGGCCGCGTTGGATACCCACATGGAAATCACCGCGGTGATTCCCGCGAACGCCGCATACAGGCGCCCCGGGCTCGCGGTGATCCAGGGCAGCGTGAGCAGACCAAACGCGAAACGCCGGTTCAGCCCGTGTTTTAACATGGCCTCGCTCATTAGAAAGCTGCCGATGAACAGAAAAACAACCGGGTCGGAGAAGGGTCGGAAGACCTCCCGGGCCGAACCGAGTCCGGTGGCCACACAAAGCGCCGGGGCGAGCAACGCCGTCGCCGCCAGCGGAATCGCCTCGGTGATCCAAAGGGTCAGCGTCATCCCGACGATGGCGAAAAGGTGCCTCGCCGGTTCGGAGAGGCCCGGGATCGGCAGAAACCAGAGCGCCATGAGCACCGCCGGCGCGAGGTACCAGCCCAGCCGCCTCCGCAAGCGATCAAATCGCTCCTCCGCTTCCGAGAGGTTGCTTCGGGGTGTGGGTTCTTCCTGGGGGAGCGGCATGATTTTATTCCGACGCTCGCCGTTCGGGCGGCAAACCGTGGGCCGCGACCGGTTTCGGAAAGAAGTCGGTCAATGCGGAGGTTGCGGGGAGGAAGTCGACACGAGCGGGAGCACCGATGAGACGCAAGATTCGGGAAAACGGGTTATCGCCTTCAGGGCGCCCCCGTCATGGGGTCAGGGCGTTCAATGTTTTCGGTCGGATTAAACAACGAACGCCCTGACCCCATCGGGCCGGAGGCGGGTCAGAACTTGAACGAATTGCCGAGGGACCAGACGCGGGGTGGGCCTACCCGGTACTGGGCCACGCGGTAGGCGGTGGTGAGCTCGGAGCGCACCGGGATGAGGTCCTGGGCGGTGTGGTTCAGGTTCTGCACGCGCAATTCGAGCGTCCAATCGATCCGGTCACGGAACAGGCGGCGCTTGTAGCGCATCCATGCGTCGAGGTTGGTGATCGCCGGGGCGATATGGGGGCGGTTGATGTCGGCCACCAGGGTGTCGCCGACCAATTCGGTCGGGTACCCAATCACCGCGCCGTCCTGCCAGCGCACGGCGGAGCCGATGCCGAAACCCTTCAAGGCGCCGCGGGTGAAACTGTAATTGGTCACGAGATTAATCCGCCAGGCGCGCTGTTCGGTGGAGACGCGCCCTTCCTGTTTCTTCTGGTTCCGGTAGGACGACAGCACGTTGGTCTCGATCCACTGCGCGACCGTCATTTGGCCGTCGCCCGGGACCGGGGCCGGGTGGCTAATGAAATTCGGCGGAACGGAGGCCGCGTCGTTGAAATAGCGCAGGTGTCCGATGAGGCCGCCCGAACCGAGGATCGGCGCGACCTTGGACCAGAGCTCGGCGAGGCGCGGGCTGTAGTTGTCGATGACGGTCTCCTGGTTCGCGACGTTGAGGGCGACGCGCCAGTTGTCGTGCGGGTTCCAGGTGAGCTCGATCTCGTTGCCGCGGCCGAGAATGTCCTGGGTGTCGCCGAGGTTCGGGATGTCGGTGCGGGCATAGTCCCCGCCCGAGGCGGGCGCGTCGAGGCTCGCTGATGTGCGGGTGCGCGCGGGGATGATCGCGTTGAGTCGGCTGAGAGCGTCCATCGCCAGCGTGTAGTTGGGGGTGGCGGCGCCCTGGTTGCCTAGCCGCTGGGCCTCGATGAGGAACTCCAGTGGCTTGAGGATGCCCTGGTTCACCAGCGTGGAGTACTTCGAGCTGGTGCCGCCGTTGGCGACCGCGCACTCGTAGCGGTTGAGGCGGACGACGAACTTCGAGTCGAGCAGGTTGAACGTGAGGCCGTACTCCTTCGTGCGCCCGGAGGGCGAGGGGAGCTGCGCGCCGTAGATGTCGTTGGCGGTGGCCCCGAGGCTGAAGTTTTCCGACTCGCCGTAATAGGCGTTCACCTTGCCCGCCAGAGGCAACGGCACCCAGCGATCGGGCCATTTGCCGACGACGGACCATGACGTGGTGCGGAACTGGTCGTCGATGCGGTTGAGCAGCGCGGCGGGGGTGGTGATCGAGGCGCGGTCGGCGAGGAGATTCGGGCCGGGCAACGCCTGGCGGATCTCTGAAACGACGGAGTCCTGCCGCCAGCCGTAGAGACCGATCAGGTGGTTGCGCAGAAACGAGGCATTCCACGTGGCCGCGAGGGTCTCGACGTTCTGGGTGCTGCGGGAAAGGTCTTCCATTTCCGCGCCGGTCTGGAGGTTGAGGGTCTCGTAGGCGGCAGTGGTCGGGTTGAACGTGCGCAGTGCGATGGTGCGGCCCGGATCCCAGAGTTTCTGGGAAGTGAGCGGTGTCAGCCGGACCTGGTTCTCCGACTTGGCGCCGAGCACCGAGTCGCCAAGGTAGACGATGTTGTTCACCTTGCGGCGGCTGGACCCGAGGGGATCGGAAGCGCTGAAGACGAAGCCTCCGTTCGTGTTCTGGAAGTATTGTCCCCAGCTCGCGGACTCCTGGCGCTGATCGTACGAGCTGCCGATCGCGGTGAACGTGTGGCGCCCCAGCCAACTGGCGAAACGCGAGTCCGACCACTGACGTTTGGGATCGAACTTGGCGAAGGTCGTGGCGCGGAAGGATTCCCGCTCGTCGTTCAGGGTTCCCATGCCGACGCGGTCCATCAGCAACGGCCGGCCGAGATTGGGATTCGGGAGGCCGAGGTAGTCCTGCATGAGATCCACGAAGATGCCGGAGTAGTTTTGAAACGGAACGTAGGCGCTGCGGCGATAAATCTGCCGATCGTAGGCGAGTTCCAGGCCCGCGAGGCCGCCGAGAATCGTCTGCTCGAACACGACATTGTGGTGGGTCCACTTGTCGTGCTGGAACGCCGCTTCACCGGAGAGCATCCGCCGGGTGAAATCGAACATCGCGAGGTTCGTGAGGGAAACGGGGATCTGCACCGGGTTGCTGCGCCATGGCTGCTCCGGTACGAAGTAATTGTAGGCGGGGGCCGCGCCCACGCCGTCGGGATTCATGGCGAGGAGCGGGTTGTTTATGGCAGAAACGTTCGACTCAATGGCGCTGCCTCCGCCTACCGCACCGCCCGGGTTGACCGAGCCCGGCAGATAAACAGCCGCGATCTGGCGCGACATGTTGGGATGGAAAATCACCCGCGGATTCACCGCGCTGTTGTCATGGTAGACGACGGCGTTGCGCAGGATCGCGAGCTTCATGTCGTTAGGGATGCTCGCGGTCGTGAGGTAGGCGTTGGTGGTGCCGGCGGGACGCCACGACTGGGCGATCGGGCTGTAGATCAGGGGGTAATCATCCGGCACGGACAGGTTGGCCCCGGGGGTGGCGGCGATCACGGAGCGCATGCGTTGGACCATGAGCGGCTGGTTGCTCAGCCAGCTCGCGATCGTGCTGGCCGGGGGAATCGTGTTGGGCCGGTTCGCGCGGCGGCCGCCGCTCTCGACCGAGCCGCGCACGGTCGCTCCCGCCCATGGGCGATAGGTTACGGCGCCGTATTGCCGGTGGTCGTCGTCGAAGGCGGGTTTCTGGTAAAACCTCCGGTCGTCGCGCACCGCGGCGAAGCGCACCGCGAGTTTGCGGGGGATGATGACGCGGTTGAGGTCCGTCTCCGCGCGGAAGGTCCCTTCGCTGTCGGCGTCGACGCGCACTTCGTAGGCGTCCTTGAACTTTGCGGTGGCCAGCTGCGTGTTGACGAT
>JAURJO010000303.1 GCA_030832235.1 Verrucomicrobiota bacterium | reverse complement strand
TCCGCGGCGGGCTTGCCCGCCGTAGCCTCGGCGGAGGCGGGCGGCCGCGGCCACACCACTCGCCGCTGATCCGTGTCCATCTGCGTCCATCCGTGGTTGCCCCTTCGCCGAGCGGTTCGGAGGCGCCTTATGATCGTGCGCCGGAAATCCCGTGGTTTCCTCTCGCGCCGTACCAATGCCGCCCTGCTCCGGGATCCCGCGTTCCGGATTTCCAGATTCCCCCGATTTCCGCACCTACCGGCTCGCGTACCCGCCTCAGCCTTCCGAGATGCAGTAGAGGTGCTTGTGTCCGCGCAGGAAAAGATCCTTCCCGAGGATCACCGGTGAGGCGTCGAAGCGGTCTTCGAGCTGATTGGTCGAGACCACCTCGAATTTATTCGCGTCGCGGATCACCATCGCGGTGCCCTCCCGGCCGACGAGATAGACATAACCGCCGGCCGCGAGCGGCGAGGCGTAGAGCCCGCGCACTCCCTCGAGCCGCTGGTCCTGGTACAGGACCGCGCCGGTGCGGGCGTCGAGGCACGACAGGAAGGCCTCGTTGCTCTTGATCATGTAGAGCCGGTCGCCGGAGAGCACGGGCGAGGGTACGTAGGGCGCGCTCTTGCGGACGTTCCAGACGATTGCCGGCGAATCGGTGACGTCGCCCTTGGCGTCGAGGCGGATGGCCTGGATCGAGTAACCGCGGAAGCCGCTCATGACATAAACCATGCCATGGCCGGTGACGGGCATCGGAATGACATTTTCCGTGAGCCCGCCGGCCTCCCAGATGATCTCGCCGTTGGCGGGGTCGTAGCTGCGCGTGCGGCCCGCGGCGGCGACGATGGCCTGCCGGCGACCGGCGGCCTCGACGACGAGCGGGGTCGACCACGACGAACGCTCCTCGCGCGATTTCCGCCAGACCTCGCGGCCCGTGCGTTTGTCGAGCGCGACGATGAACGATCCGTCCTCCTGGTCGCAGGTGATGAGGAGGTAGTCGCCCGCCAGCGCCGGCGAAGCCCCCTCGCCGAACGAATTGCGGGTACGCAGGTCGCCGAGGTCTTTTTCCCAGATCAGTTTCCCGGAGAGATCGTAGCAGTAGTAACCGCGCGAACCGAAGGTGACGTAGAGGCGCTCCCCGTCGGTGAGGGGAGATCCCGAGGCGAAGCTGTTCGTCGGGTGCTTGCCCTCGTGGGGCACCTCACGCCGGGCGACCTGACGCCAGACTTCGCGGCCGGTGGCGCGATCCAGGGCGAGAACGACGAATTCGTACGTGGAAGACGGCTTCATGCCGCCGCCAAATCCGCCCGGGCCCCCGGGCGGGCCGCCGCGTTTTCCGCCCTTACCCTTGCCGCGGCCTTCCCCTCCGCCGTCAGGGGGCGGTGGAGGAGCGGTTTCGGGTTTCGCCGCCGGGGCGGCGCCCGTCGAGGTTTCGACGGCTGTCAGAACGTAGACCCGGTCTTTCCAGACGATCGGCGTCGAGAAACCGAGCCCGGGCACCTCGGCCTTCCAGCGGATGTTCTGGGTGTCGCCCCATTTTACGGGTGGCTTGGCGCCGGCGACGGCTCCGGTGCCGGACGTGCCGCGCCAAGACGGCCAGTCGGTAGTGGGGGTCTCGGCGCGGGCGGCTACCGCGAGGACGAGGATGACCGGGGCGAGGAGGTGGTGGGCGGGGTAAGCGATCATGTTGGGTGGAAGTTCAGGTGGGGTCCGGTTGACGAAACGCGGAGTCGCGCGACGGTCAAACCGCACGCGTCGGCCGAATCCTCGCTTGAACCGGCGCGTCAACCCCCCGCACGCTTCCCACCATGACCCCGAGCCCCTCCGCCGCCGCACCGGCGCCGCTGAACCGCACCGCCTGGCTGATCTGCGTCATAGCTTCGATCGGCTTCGCGTTCGACATCTACGAGCTGCTGATGCTGCCGCTGATCATCAAGCCGGCCATCGCGTCGCTGAGTACCCCGCTGGTGGAGCAGCTGGTGGCGGGCGGGATGGACCGCGCCAAGGCGGCGGCGATGTGGTCTCCCGGCGGTGAGGCTTACGTGCAGTGGGCTCGGACGCTCTTCTTTGTGCCGGCGATCGCCGGCGGTATCTTTGGTCTGCTCGGCGGTTACCTGACGGACCTGCTGGGCCGCCGGCGGGTGCTGACGTTCAGTATCCTGCTGTACGCCTTCGCGGCGTTCGCCGCGGGCTACGCGACCTCGCTGCAGCAGCTGTTGTTCTACCGCTGCCTGGTGTTCATCGGCGTGTGCGTGGAGTTCGTGGCGGCGGTGGCGTGGTTGGCGGAAATCTTCACGCAGCCGGCGCAGCGCGAGAAGGTTCTCGGCTACACGCAGGCCTTCTCCTCTTTCGGCGGTCTGCTGGTCGCGGGCGCCAACATCCTCGCGGCGCGTTGGGCGGCCGACCTGCCGGCGATCCATGGGGGCCACGAGGCCTGGCGGTACACACTGATCTCGGGTGTATTCCCTGCGCTCCCGTTGATTCTGATCCGGCCGTTCCTGCCGGAGTCGCCGATCTGGCAGCGCAAGCGGGAGAGCGGCACGCTCAAGCGCCCGAGCATCGCGGCGCTTTTCGCGCCCGAGCTGCGCAAGTCGACCATCCTCACCACGATCATCTTCGCCGCGAGCTACGGCATCGCGTTCGGCGCCATCCAGCAGCTGCCGCAGATCATCGGTGCCCAGCGCATCGGTACGCCGGCGGAAGCGGGCCACGCCGCCGTGCTTACCGCCGCCAAGGAGAAGGGCCGCGCGGCGATGGAAGCCGCCAAGGCCGCGAAGAAGCCCGAGCCCGTCGCCCAGCGTGAGATGCGGCAGGCGGCTGGCAACGCCAGCGACCAGCTCGTGGCCGGCGTGACGGTCTGGCAGGAAATCGGCGGCCTCGTGGGCCGTTTCGCGCTCGCGATGCTCGCGGTCGTCATCGTTTCGCGCCGCTCCCTGCTGCGCGTGTTCCAGCTGCCGGCGCTGCTGTTCGTGCCGCTGTTTTTCTGGTGGATGTCGGGCCAGCTCGCCGACCCCGGCAGCCTCATATGGATCAAGGTCGGTATCTTCATCGCGGGTTTCCTCACGGTGGCGCAGTTCAGCTTCTGGGGTAACTATATCCCGCTGGTGTTCCCGGTGCACCTGCGCGGCACCGGCGAGAGCTTCGCCGCCAATATCGGCGGCCGCATCCTCGGCACCGCTGCCGCCTGGATCACGCTCACGCTTTCCGCCTCCGACAAACCCGATCCGGCTCGCATG
>JAURJO010000302.1 GCA_030832235.1 Verrucomicrobiota bacterium | reverse complement strand
GGCGCCTCGTTGACCCTGCGCGGCTTCGCATCCCCTCCCCGGCCGCACCGGTTGCATTCCCGCGTCGCCTCACCTTTGTAGCGCGGTGCCCGACACCAAAGCTTCCGCCCGACCAGAATGCATCCGCCTCCGCGGAGTGCGCCAGAACAACCTGAAGGGCTTCGATCTCGATCTGCCGCTCGGCCGTTTCATCGTGGTCACAGGACTAAGCGGCTCGGGTAAATCCTCGCTGGTGTTCGACACCCTGCACGCCGAGGGCCAGCGCCGCTACGTCGAAACGTTTAGCGCCTACACGCGGCAATTTCTCGACCTGCTCGATAAGCCCCGTGTCGACTCGATCGAGAACATCCGTCCCTCCATCGCGATCGAGCAGCGCAACACGGTGAAGACTTCGCGTTCCACCGTGGGCACGATGACGGAGCTGACCGACTTCGCGAAAGTCTGGTTCAGCCAAGTGGCGACCTGCTTTGATCCGGAGACCGGGGAGCCGGTGGAGGACGACACGCCGGAGACGATCTGGCGCAAAGCGGTCTCAGCGCAGCCAGGCACGGCGGTGGTCGTGGCGTTTCGCGTCGAGCGCCCGGAGAAGCTTTCGTGGCCGGAGATCCTCTCTAGCCTCGCCGGACAATCGTACGTTCGTGTGCTGGTGGAGGAGACCGCACCCGATGAAGGGGCTCCCGCCCTCCTCTCCGCGCATCGCATCGACGCGTTGCGGGCCGATCCGGCGCCGCTGAATGAAGCCGGGCGTCTGTTCGTCGCGCAGGACCGCCTCATGATCAACGCCGAGGCCGAGGGACGTTTCCGTGAGGCGGTCGAGACGGCGCTGCATTTCGGCAAAGGCGAGGTGCACCTTTTCCGCGACGCCGGTGAGGGCTGCTTCGTGCCGGCTGGCCACCACTCACGCGGCCTACACTCACCCGCCACCGGCCGCGTGTTCCGTCCGGCGAGCCCGGCGTTGTTCTCCTTCAACTCGCCCCTCGGGGCGTGCCCGCGTTGCCGGGGATTCGGGCGGATCATCGAGCTCGATACCCGTCTCGCCATTCCGGACCAGAGCCTCTCGATCGAGTCCGGCGCCATCCGCTGCTGGGAGAGTGAAGTATACGGCGACTCGAAGCGCGACCTGCTCTCCATCGCGCGCAAGCGCGGCATCCCGACGAACATCCCTTTCGCCTCCCTCACCGAGGAGCAGCGGCGTCTGGTGCTCGACGGCGATCCGGATTACGATGAGGAAGGGAATTCTTGGCCGCGCCGCTGGTACGGACTGAAGGGCTTCTTCCGGTGGCTGGAACGCAACGCCTACAAGATGCACGTGCGGGTGTTCCTTTCCCGCTACCGCGCCTACAACCCCTGCCCCGACTGCAGCGGTGCGCGCCTCCAGCCGGAATCCCTCTGCTGGAAATGGCGTGGTTTCACGCTTCCGCAGCTTTACCAGCTACCCGTTGACCAACTCCGGAAGCTGCTCGCGCAACCCGATGCCGAGCCCCGCGGGGGCGCGTCCGCCCGCAGCGCCACCCTCGCGCTAGACTCCATGCTCACGCGGCTGCGCTATCTCGAGCAGGTCGGTCTCGCGCATCTCACGATCGACCGGCCGTCGCGCACGCTTTCCGGAGGCGAGGTCGAACGCGTCAACCTCACGAGCTGCCTGGGCACTTCACTCGTCGACACGTTGTTCGTGCTCGACGAGCCCAGTGTCGGGCTTCACCCGCGCGACGTCGACCGCCTCATTGGTATTATCCGCACGCTTACTTCGGCCGGAAATACCGTGGTGGTGGTCGAACACGACGAGGCGGTGATTCGGGCCGCCGACGAGGTGGTAGAGATCGGCCCCGGCCCCGGGGAACGGGGCGGCGAGGTTGTTTTTCAGGGTTCGGTACCAGCGATGCTCACCGATGCCCGCAGCATCACGGGGGCCTACCTGTCGGGCCGCGAGACGATCCCCGTCCCGACCTCCCGGCGTCCGGTGCCGTCGGGGCATCCGTCGCTGCACATCGAGAGCGCGAGCAAACACAATATCGAGCGGCTCTCATTCCGCGTGCCGCTCGGTCGCCTTGTCGCGCTCAGTGGCGTATCGGGTTCCGGAAAATCCACGCTGCTCGACAACGTGATCCACCAAGGGTTGCTCGCGCAGCGTCTCCAGCTCACCGAGGATCCGGCGGTCATCGGCGCGCTCCGTGTCGACCGGCCGATCGGCGAGGTGGTGCTCGTGGACCAGTCGCCCCTGGCCCGCACCCCGCGGTCCAACCCGGCGTTGCATGTCGACGCGTGGGACCTCGTGCGCGACCTGCTTGCCGAGACACCCGGGGCGCTCGCGGCGGGTCTCGGGCCTTCGGCGTTTTCCTTCAACAGCGGCGAGGGTCGCTGCCATCATTGCCAAGGGCTCGGACACGAGCGGGTGGAGATGCAGTTCCTCTCCGACGTCTTCGTTCCCTGCCCCGAGTGCGACGGACGACGCTTCAAGCCCGAGGTCCTCGCCATCCGGTGGAACGGCCGCACCGTCGCCGACCTTCTCGCCACCAGCGTCGACGACGCCCTCGAGCTTTTCGCCACGGAAACCGCGATCCGTGACCGGCTGGCGCCGCTCGCCGCCGTCGGCCTCGGCTACCTCAAACTTGGCCAGCCGCTCAATACACTCAGCGGCGGCGAGTCCCAGCGTCTCAAGCTCGTGCGGCACCTCGGTGCGTTCACCCACGGAGACGCTCCCGCACCGGAGGCCGGTCCGGCATTGCTGCTCCTCGATGAGCCCACCACCGGCCTCCACCGGCACGATGTGAAACGCCTGCTTGGCGTCCTGCAGGCCCTCGTCGACCGCGGCAACAGTGTCGTCGTCATCGAGCACAACCTCGACGTCCTGAAGGCGGCCGACTGGATCCTGGAGGTCGGCCCCGATGCCGGCGTGGCGGGTGGTCGTATCGTTACCGAAGGTACGCCGGAAGAAGTTGCGCTCACGTCCGCGGCGACCGCGCCTTTCCTGCGGGCCGCACTGCGCGGCAACCAAGACGACGATCCCCGCGCGCTGCCCCTCGCCGCCGAATCGGAACCGGCCCTGGCGGCGCCCCGTGTGCTGCATCTGCTGGGAGCGCGGGAGAACAACCTCAAGGACGTCAGCCTCACCCTGCCCCATCACCGGCTCAACGTCGTCACCGGCGTCTCGGGTTCGGGCAAGTCGACCCTCGCCTTCGACATCATCTTTGCCGAGGGCCAGCGGCGCTTCATGGAATCGATGTCGCCCTACGCGCGACAGTTCGTGGAGCAGCTCCCGCGCCCCGCGATCGACCGCCTGAGCGGCATCCCGCCGACCGTCGCCATCGAGCAACGCGTCACCCGCGGCTCGCGCAAGTCGACCGTCGCGACGATCACCGAGGTGGCCCAGTACCTCCGGCTCCTCTACGCGCGCCTCGGCGTGCAACACCATCCCGACACCGGCCGCCCGGTGACGCCGATGTCACCCCTCGCGCTGCGCCGGCTGCTCACGAAAGTCGTGACGGGAGACCCGCGAGCGAAGAAGGCGCGGCACCTCTACCTTTGCGCGCCGCTCATCCGGGGCCGCAAGGGTCACCACCAGCCGATCGCGACCTGGATCGGCGGACAAGGTTTCACGCTCATGCGCGCGGACGGGAAGCTCACCCGCGTCGACGCGTTCCAGAAACTGGACCGTTACCGCGAGCACGACATCGAGGTGGTCGTCGCCGATTTGAAGGATCCCGCCGCGACCAAGCCCGAGCTCCGCTCCGCAGGAGCCGCGCTGGAAGAGGCGCTCAGGCTCGGCCGCGGAACCTGCTTCCTGCTTACGCCGGGGGGCGACATCCTCTCGTGGTTCTCGACGGACCGGACCGACCGGGAGACGGGTGAATCTTTTCCGGAACTCGACCCGAAGAATTTCTCATTCAACTCCCCGCGCGGCTGGTGCCCCTCCTGTCGCGGCCACGGGCGGGTTTTCCCGTGGATGCTGATCCCCGAGGAGGAGACGGAGGATGATCCCGCCGCACGGCTCCGCATCTTCGGGATCGACGACGCCTCTGACGTCGCGGAGGAAGGCGAAGCGTGCCCGGAGTGTTCGGGCGAACGCCTGAACCGCGTGAGCCGGTCGGTGCGGCTGCATTTCCGCCAAGGCGACGCGCCGCTTTCGCTCCCGGCGCTGCTGGCCTCGACTCCCGGCGAGCTCCTTCAACGCCTACGCCGCCTGGAACTCGACCGCAGAGGTCGCCTCATCTTCGCGGACGTGCTCCCGCAGATCGAGGGGCGCCTAAAGTTCCTGGATGAGGTGGGGCTCGGCTACCTGCCGCTGGATCGCCCGACCGATACGCTTTCGGGCGGCGAGGCGCAGCGCATCCGGCTCGCGGCGCAACTTGGCTCGAATCTGTCCGGGGTGCTCTACGTGCTCGACGAGCCGAGCATCGGGCTGCACGCGCGCGACAATGATCGCCTGATCGGAACCCTCGGCCGACTCCGCGACCGTGGGAACACGCTGCTGGTGGTCGAGCACGACGACGAGCTGATGGATCGTGCCGACGTGATCGTCGACCTCGGTCCCGGCGCGGGTGTCCACGGCGGCGAACTGCTCGCCTGCGGGTCGCCGGAGGAGATCCGCGAAAATAAACGGTCACTCACCGGTCGCTTCCTGGCCCGCGGAATCGCGCACCCCCTGCGCGGGGAACGGCGTCCCCTGCCGGGTCGCGAGGAAAGAGGTGCTTGGCTCACGCTCACCGAAGCACGCTTCCGCAACCTCCGGGGCTTCGATCTCCGGATTCCGCTGGCCCGTCTCACGATGGTGGCCGGCCCGAGCGGAGCTGGAAAATCCACCTTGATCCGCGATTTGCTCCGTCCCGCGGTCGAGCACGCCAGCAAGGAGCGGAAAGCCGCCCTCAAGGGCAGCGCGTTCGGTCGCACGGCCGGGCTTAAGGACGGACCGCCGCCCTTCGGGGAACTGCGTGGTGCGGGCGGCTTCCGCCGCGTGATCGAGGTCGACCAATCACCCATCGGAAAAACCCCGCGCTCCACCCCGGCGACATACCTCGGGATCTTCGACCTCATCCGGCAATATTTCGCGGGCCTGCCGGAGTCCAAGATCCGCGGCCACACGGCCTCACGCTTCTCGTTCAACACCACCGGCGGACGCTGCTCCTCCTGCGAGGGCGCGGGGCGCATCAAACTCGAAATGGCGTTCATGCCGGATGTTTACCTGCCGTGCGACAGTTGCGGCGGTTCCCGTTACGGTCCGGATCTCGCCGACATCACCTGGAAGGGCCGCTCCATCGGCGGCGTGCTCGCGCTCACGTTCGACGAGGCCGCGGAGTTCCTTGATTTCCACCCGCACCTCGCCGCGGTCTGCCGGCTGATGGTCGATTGCGGCCTCGGCTACCTCACGCTCGGCCAAAGCTCGCCCACGCTGTCCGGAGGCGAGGCGCAACGCCTGAAACTGGTGTCGGAGCTGGCGGCGGGGCTTGCCTCGTTCCGCGAGCGCGGCCGCGGTGAGACCCCGCGCAACCTGTACCTGCTCGAGGAGCCGACCATCGGCCTGCACCTGAGCGACTGCGAGAAACTGATCCGCGTGCTACACTCGCTGGTCGACCAGGGACACACCGTGGTGGTCATCGAGCACCATCTGGATCTGCTCGCGGAGGCGGACCACCTGCTGGAACTCGGGCCGGACGGCGGACCCGACGGCGGCGAATTACTCTATCAAGGTCCCCCCGAAGGCCTCCTGAAGGTCCGACGGAGCCCGACCGCGCCTTACCTGAAGAAGCTTCTGGGCAAACGCGCCCCCGCCGGAAACTGAAGCTCAGGCGGACGCTGCCGCCACACTGGCATCGTGCGCCTGCGCGGCGTCCTGCACGACCTTGATGAGCTCGGCGACCGCCACGGGTTTCAGCAGGTAGCGGAAGAGCGCGGCTTCGTTCACACTGCGCAGCAGCATCTCGGGCTTCATGTAGCCCGTCACCAGGATGCGCTGCATGTGGGGAAACTCCTCCCGGGCGCGCACGAGAAAGTTCATTCCATTGCCGCCCGGCATCAGGTGGTCGGAAACCACGACCTTGAAGGCCCGGCGCTGGAGTTGGAAATCGGCGTCGCGCGTGTTGGTCGCGCGCGTGACGTCAAAGAACGGGCTGAGCGCAGCCTCGAACACATCCAGCAGGGATTCCTCGTCGTCGACAATCAGGACGGCGTCTCGACCATCCTGCTGGGACTGCGGCGCGGGCTCGGAAGACATCGGGCGTACCGTGGTTTTCATCGTTCCGGAGGCAAACCGATTTCAGCGGCGCGCCGGCGATCGTTTTTGTTGCCAGTGCCACGGCGGGCGACTGCGCTCCCCTCGATGGAAAGCGCTGCGGCAAAACTGATCGAGGCGATCCGGGGTGGTACAATGGCCGCCCTTCCGGCCGGCGAAATCACAGGGGAGGCGCTGACCCGGAGAAACGCCTCCGGCAACACTCCGCTGCATCTCGCGGCCAAGCACGGCCGGCTTCGCGACCTTCCGCCCGGGATGCTGACGCGCGATCATCTCACGCTCCGCAACGACGCCGGCTACACTCCGCTGCACCACGCGGCGATCGGCGGGCACCTCGATCAGGTCCCCGCCGTGCTGCTCATCGCGGAGAACCTCGGTCTGAGCAGCAACGCGGGAGTCACGGTGCTGCACTCGGCCGCGGCCAGCGGCTTTCTTTCGCAGGTGCCGCCAGCCCTGCTCACCACCGCGGCCGTCCTCACGCGCACCGGCGTCGGCAACACCCTGCTGCACGAGGCCGCCGAGAACGGCACGCTGGACCGGATTCCCCGCGCATTCATCACCTCCGCGAATCTCGCCACGCGGAACCTCGGTGGGGAGACGGTCCTCCACGTGGCCGCGTTCAACGGCCATCTGGATCAGGTTTCCCCCGAGCTTCTGACCTCCGAGGCCCTGCG
>JAURJO010000301.1 GCA_030832235.1 Verrucomicrobiota bacterium | reverse complement strand
GAAAAAGGCCGCGAGACAGCGGACAGAAGTCGGGCGCATGGGGTAAACGCGCGCCATTGAGCCGCGCCGGCGGGCGATGCCAACCCCGTTTCCTAGCGCGCGGCAGCGCGGATCGCGGGGTGGCGTGCCACCTGCGCAAGCGCCTGCTTCAGCAGCGACATCCCCGGCTCCATGCGGTGCCACGGCGACGCGCCGGACGGGTGCGGCAGCGGAATGCAATCCAGGTCGTGACCATGGAACGTGATCGGGAAAAGTTTGCCGATAGTCCCCGCCAACGGGCGTTCCCCGAGAAAGCGCGAAATGGCGAGCTTGCCCACCGGCAGCCCGAGTTCCGGCCGCAGGAGCTCGACTTCGCGCTCCAGCCACGCGGCGCATTTTTCGATCTCCTCAGGGGAGGGCACGCGGTCGCCGCCTTCGGGGCGCTTGCCGGGGAAACAGCGGCAGACGGCGGCAAAATAGATCCGGTCGCGCACCTCGTCCTCACTCCAACCGAGCGCGCCGTGGAACCACTTGAAGAGCGTGCGCCCGGCGGTCCAAGCGAAAGGCCGGCCCAGGCGCGGCTCCTTGTCACCCGGCGCCTGACCCACCAAAAGCACGCGGCTGGCGGCGGGACGGCCCACCACCACCGGCTTTTGCATGCGCGGGCAACGATCGCAGGCCCGCAACGCGGCCAGATGTCTTTCGACGGCGGCTGCGGTGGCCATGGCGGCAAATCAGCGGCGGCTGCGAAAGCGGCGGAAGCCGGTGCGCGGACGAAGCGTGCCCGCCGGCATTCCGCGGACCCGCTCCGGCGCCGATTGCGGCGGCCGCGGGGCGAGCGGCTTATAATCGAAGCCCTCCAGCCGCAGCTCGGGGATCTTCTGGCCGATGAAGCG
Organism: Verrucomicrobiota bacterium; assembly: GCA_030832235.1. Classification (GTDB taxonomy): domain Bacteria; phylum Verrucomicrobiota; class Verrucomicrobiia; order Opitutales; family Opitutaceae; genus ER46. The sequence continues at coordinate 1,677 of JAURJO010000301.1, read as the reverse complement.
CTCGATGTCCCGCACGTCCTGCGCGTTCTCGGGAGTCACGAGCGTGAAGGCGTCGCCCACGGCCTGCGCACGACCGGTGCGTCCGATCCGATGCACGTAGTCCTCGGGATTCTCGGGCACGTCGTAATTGATCACGTGCGTGACACCCGCGACGTCGATGCCGCGCGCGGCGATGTCGGTGGCCACCATGATCTCGTATTTGCCGCTCTTGAAGCCCGCCAGGGCCTCGATGCGCTGGTTCTGGGAACGGTTGGCGTGCAGCACGGCGACGCTGTGGTTGGCGGCCTTGAGGCGCCGCGCGATACGGTCGGCACCGTGCTTCGTGCGCGAGAACACGAGCACCGAGTCGAAATTGGCCTGCGCGAGCAGCGCCACCAGCAGGTCAAACTTCTGCTCGAAGGCCACGGGGTAGACCGCGTGGTTGACCGACTGGTTGACCGAGCGGTTCACCCCCACCTCGATGCGGGTGGGATTGCGCAAGGCGAAGGAGGCGACCGCCTGGATCTCAGGTGGAACGGTCGCGGAGAAGAAAAGCGTCTGCCGGTTCTTCGGGCAGCGGGCGATGATGTCCTTGACCACCGGCAGGAAGCCCATGTCGAGCATCCGGTCCACCTCGTCGAGCACGAGCACGGAGATTTCGCGGAGGGAAAGCGTGCCGTCCTTGAGATAATCCATCAGCCGGCCCGGGGTGGCGACGATGATGTCGACCCCGCGGCTAAGCTCGGCGCGCTGGTGGCCGTAGCCGACGCCGCCGAACACCGCCAGAGCGCGAATGTCGGTGAAACGCGCGAAGTCGCGGAAGGCCGTCTCAACCTGCGCCGCGAGCTCGCGGGTCGGCTCCAGCACGAGCACGCGCGGCATCCGGCCGCGAGCATGGGCGCCGAGGCGCGAAAGGATGGGCAGCGCGAAAGCCGCGGTCTTGCCGGTGCCGGTCTGAGCGGAGCCGATGAGGTCACCGCCGCCGAGTACGACGGGGATGGCCCGGAGCTGGATCGGCGTGGGCTCGGTGTAACCGGCGGCCTGCACTCCGCGAAAGACGGGATCGGATAGGTTGAGGGCGCGAAAAGGCATGAAAGTCTAAGGATGAAAAAGAAAAGGACGAGGCCCCGGAATGGAGCCTCGTCCCTGGAAATTACCGTGCTGTGGAATGCAACGGCTTAGTAACGGCGCTCGCCGCGATCGCGGCCGCCGCCACCACCGTAGCCACCACCGCCGCCGCCGCCGAAGCCGCGGCCACCGCCGCCGCCACCGAAGCCGCGACCGCCGCCGCCGAAACCGCCGGCCGGACGATCTTCCTTCGGACGGGCCTCATTGACGGTCAGCTGACGGCCGCCGAGATCGACGCCGTTCATCTTCTCCGCCGCAACCTTGGCCTCTTCCGCGGTCCCCATGGTGACGAACGCGAAGCCGCGGGGGCGGCCGGTCATCTTGTCCATGGCGACGTAGACGTCGGTCACCGAGCCGAATTGACCAAAAGTCGAGCGAAGCTCGTCCTCGGTGGTCTTGAACGACAGGTTACCGACGTACAGTTTGGAGTTACTCATTTATGATGATTCGTAGATCCCTCGTCGCTGCCAGTCCGTTCCCACCATTGGGTTTCGAAATCATCACTTAAGCCAAACGCTCAGCCAACGACTCACCAGAAACTGTCATCTAACGCTGTCTCTATCGAACGGG
>JAURJO010000004.1 GCA_030832235.1 Verrucomicrobiota bacterium | reverse complement strand
CGCGGTCTTCCCCTTCGAGGAACTCACCCTCAGCCGGCACCTGCGCGCGGCCCACGGGATTGACTGGGAAATCGGCAACTACGCCTTCGGCGCCACCGCCGGCCACCCCTTCCTCGCGGCCGTGATTCGCGACTGCGTGAAGGCGCGTCACAACCACGCCTGGCGTGACTTGATGTTCCGCGGCATCCCGCGCTGGTTCCGCCGGGACTTCGAGGTGCTCAACACCACCGGTCCCGGCTTGTTGACCCGCACGCTGGCTGAAAACCCCGACACCGCCGCTGGAGTGACCGTCCTGCAACCAGCTCCTGACTGCGACGTCTGCGAACCGGATAACTGGCACCGCTTCGGCCGCCACGGTGTTCATTTGATGGCGGGAACCTGGCGTCCACGCAGCGGACAACTTCGGCGCCGACTACGACTCGCGTGGGAATCACGACTCCGGCGCCGGCTGCTCGCGCGCAGCCGGGCACTCGGTCCGATCCGCCGCTTTCATCGCCCGACGATGGCTTGAACTGCTCGACCCCGTCTCGCGATGAGTTCCCTGGATTTTTTGAAAAGGGCGCGGATCGCCCTCGGCCGCTGGACCTCCCGGCGGTTCGCCCGTCGGCCGTTCCGGCTCCGGCCGGGGCGCCCGATCGTGTCGTTCACTTTCGATGACTTCCCCCGGTCAGCGTGGACCGCAGGCGGCCCGATTCTCGCGCGGCACGGGTTTGCCGCCACCTATTACACGTCGTTCGGTCTGGCCGGTCGCGATGGGGCGTCCGGTCCCCACTTCACCCACGCGGACCTCCGCGCCGTGCTGGCCGCCGGCCATGAAGTCGGCTGTCATACGCATGCCCACTGTCCGGCGGGGGAAACCTCTCCGGAGACGTTCGAGGCTTCGGTCGCCCGCAACGAGGAGCACCTCGGGGCAAGCTTTCCCCGGGCGCGCTTCCGGTCTCTTTCCTATCCGATCAGTCCGCCGCGCGTTGGCACCAAACGCCGCATGGGACGACGCTTCATCTGCTGTCGCGGCGGTGGCCAGATCCACAACCGCGGGGTCATCGACCTGAATTGCCTCCGCGGCTTCTTCCTCGAACAGACCGGTGGTGATATCCGGCCGTTGGCCGCCGCCATCGCGGCCTCGGCCGCGGAGGGAGGCTGGCTGATCCTCGCGACGCACGATGTCTCACCGCGTCCCTCACGCTTTGGCGTCACACCCGCTTTTCTGGAGCACGCGGTGAACCTGGCGACGGCATCCGGAGCGGAGATCCTGCCGGTCGCTAAAGCCTGGGATCGGATCGCCGCACGAACCGCCGGATGAAACCGGTCCTTGCTGCGTCGCGCGACCGGGCGCTGGACTTAACCCGAGGCGCGCTGGTGCTCTGCATGGTGGTGTATCATGCGGTCAACTACAGCGGGGCCGACCCCGCGGTGCTGCGGCATCTGCGGTTCCTGCCGGGGGCGTTCGTTTTCCTGGCGGGCTTCGGCGTCGGGCGCCTTTACCTACCCCGATGGGAGGCCGGCGAGAAGGACGTGCCGCTTCGGTTGTGCTGGCGTGGAGTGCGGATCCTCGCGCTGTTTCTCGCCCTGAACGTGATCGCGCACGTCTTGATGCCGGCCAGTTACAATCGACAACTGGACCTCGCGGAGTTCGCGGAACGGCTCGATGTGATCCTGGGCCCCGGGGGAGTCCGTGCGGCGGTTTTCGGGGTGCTGCCGCCGATCGCGTATGTCCTCGCGGCTTGCGGCGCCGCGCTGGCGCTGGGTCGAAAGGGTCGTGGTGCAGTGCGGTTGCTGGGCACTTCGGTGAGCGGCGGCGCGGCGGTGTTGGCGATCTTTTCCCCGCTGCCCTTTAACCTCGAGCTGGCAGCGTTGGGCTTCCTCGGCGTGCTCGCGGGCAGCGTGAACACCGGCTGGTTGCCGCTCTGGTTGCGTCAACCGCTCCCGCTTTTGGTTGTTTTCTTTGCTCTGCAGGCGCCGTTGCTGCGCGACGAACCGGGGTTCGGGCTGACGGGCGCCCTGATCACCGTGACGCTGGCGCTGCTCTACACCACGGGCCGCCGGATTTCCTCCCGACTCGCCGCAGTAACTCCATTGCTGCTGATGGGGAGAAACTCACTCCCGGCCTATCTGCTTCAAATCGCCGCGCTTCAAGCGCTGTTCCGCACAATGCGAGCCATGGGCATCGGACCGCCGGACCTGATTTCCGCAATCGTGTTCACAGCCACAGTCACCCTCGCCGGCATCGCCGCCACCACCACCCTCCGCATCCGCTCACCCCTCGCGGATCGCACCTACCGCGCCCTCTTCGCCTAACCCTCCTCCCTAAGGGGTCAGGGCGTTCAATATTCCCCACCGCTTAAAGGGTCAGGGCGTTCAATGTTTTCATCCGTAGATGCCATACCAATTTCGCAACCTACGCTGAGGGAGCTTAAACCAGCCGTTTGAGATGCGCCGAACCTACGAACTCCCGATCACTCCGAAATCTTTTAACCCCAAAACAACGAACGCCCTGACCCCGTCAGGATGGGGTCAGGGCGTTCGATATTCACGAGCTGCGAAGCTATTAGGGCTTTCGCGTGTGACGGAAATGATAGACCTGAGCACGTATTTTGTGCTCGGCGCTCATCTGCAGCTCCGCCCGAATCCATCCGTAAGGTACGCCCTGGGCGCGCAATTCCGACGCGATCGAGATCTTCCAATCGGCGTTAGCCGCCTCTGAAGCTCTAGCTAAGGACGACTTTCCCGCATCGATCATTAATCCTTCCAGCACCGTTCTCCAATGCGCTTCCTTTAGCAGTCGAATTTCGCGGGTTTCGAGACCCGGGCTCAACGCGAGGGCCCGATTATCCTCGGCCAGCGCCTTTCGCCACGCGCCGGTACCGATCGCCCAGCCCGACGAGAGATTTCCGAATCCCAGTCTCTCTTGCTCCGAACCGTTGACGGCGAGTTCGGCGAGGAAGTCCGTGTACTGCTTCCAGCCGGCCGTCGAATCGCTGAATCCCATCCGGGGGAGGAGTACATCAGCCGCCAGCCAAGCCGGCCGCGACGGCAGTCGAAACTTGCACAGGCTGCCCCAGCGGAAAGTCGCGCAGTGCGCCGGCGGAACGAGTTGAGCGCGAACCGGGTTCAGGTGAATGTAGTGGATGACCCGCAGGAGCGCCGCTGCATCCTCGATCAACAGTGCCTTATATCGACCCTGGAAGAGATGGCCCTGCTCTTCTCGGAAGCGATTAAAGCGCGTGGCAAAAGTGCCCTGCAGCCAGTGCATGCCCTCGACCAGGTTGGGCTGCGGCGTTTCGAGGGCCAAATGGAAGTGGTTTCTCATGATGGCATAGGCATGCACCCGCCAACCGTGACGGGCGCAGGTCTCGGACAGCACCCCCTCGAACGCGATAGCGGCACCACTGCTCTCAAAGACATCACGCCGGTAATTGCCCCGGTTGATCACATGGTAGAGTGCTCCTTCGTACTGGATTCGCGGGATGCGGGCCATGGCTCCAATGAGCCACGAAACAACCCTTTCGAGCGAGATCGCCGCCTACCCAAATCGTGGGTCAGGGCGTATCCGAAACCGAATCTGTCGACCAAAAACATTGAACGCCCTGACCTCGTCAGGATGGGGTCAGGGCGTTCAATGTTCGAATTGAAGGTGGATCTTCGTCTGAAAGGGACAGGTTATCCAAGCGTTCAGAATCCAGCTCGGGAAGGACCCAGGCAGTCATAGCCTTCGGACAGCTAGGTTTTTACGACAGCGACCGTGGCCTTGCGGAAAGTCGCGGTGAAAAGGCCGAAAAAACATTGAACGCCCTGACCCCTTAGGGAGGAGCGCGGATGCTGTTCAACTCGCTAGAATTCGCGGGGTTTTTCCCGGTGGTCTGCGCAGTTTATTTCGCGCTGCCGCACAGCCGTCGCACGTCGTTTCTGCTGCTCGCCAGCGCCGTGTTCTACATGGCGTTCGTACCGGCCTACATCCTTATCCTCGGTACCACCATCGGCATCGACTACGCCGCCGCCCTCAGAATCGAGTCAGCCCGCGGCCGCGCCCGCACCTTCTGGCTAGCCGCCAGTATCGCCGCGACCTGCCTGATTCTTTTCACGTTCAAGTACTACACGTTTTTCACGTCCACTTTTGTCGGCCTCGCCACGTTCGCCGGCTGGCAACCCTCACCACCGGCCCTCGACCTGATCCTACCCGTCGGGCTCTCGTTTCACACCTTTCAAAGCCTCAGCTACGTGATCGAGGTGCATCGCGGCCGGCAGCGCGCGGAACGCGACTGGCACGTTTTCGCCACCTACGTCCTGTTCTTTCCACAACTCGTCGCCGGCCCCATCGAGCGCCCGCAAAACCTCCTCGATCAGTTCCGCGCCCGGCGCGAGTTCGACCCGATCCTGCTCACCAGCGGCCTCAAGCGCATGGCTTGGGGCTTCTTCAAGAAGCTCGTCATCGCCGACCGCCTCGCCCTCCACGTCAACGACGTCTACGCGGACCCGGCCGCCCACTCCGGGCCCCAACTCGCCGTCGCGACCGTCGCCTTCGCCTACCAGATTTACTGCGACTTCTCCGGCTACTCCGACATCGCCGTCGGCGCCGCGCGCATCCTCGGCTTCCGGCTGATGGAAAACTTCGACGCGCCCTACGCGTCGACGAGCACCGGCGAGTTCTGGCGCCGCTGGCACATCTCGCTCTCCACCTGGTTCCGCGATTACGTGTACGTCCCGCTCGGCGGAGGTCGCGCCGGACCATGGCGACGCACCCGCAACCTCCTCGTGACCTTCGCGCTGAGCGGACTCTGGCACGGCGCCGCCTGGACTTTCGTGGTGTGGGGTCTCCTCAACGGCGTCTACGTCGCGGCCGGACATCTCTCACGCGAGTGGCGCGAACGGTTCTGGCAATCCGCGGGCCTGAATCCCTCCGGAACACCACGCCGAGCGCTGATGTGGGCGACGACGTTTCTCCTCACTTGCCTCGCCTGGATCTTCTTCCGTGCGGCTTCGCTCTCCGACGCCGCTGAGATCCTCTCCCGTCTTGGCACCGGCTGGAACGAAATGCGCATCACCACGGAAAATTGCGGCCCCCGCCAACTCGCCGTCGGCATCGCGGCGGTCGTTTTCCTAGAAACCGCGCAACGCCTCCACCGCCGCGCTCCCCTCACCGTTACCGTCGGTCGCCTTCCCCTGCTCCCGCGTTGGAGCGCCTACGCCGGTTTCGTCGTGCTCGTCGGGCTCGCGGGCGTCCATGGCGGCTCCCGGTTCATCTATTTCCAATTCTGATGGCTCCGCCACGGTCGGCCCACAAGCGGGCATTGGTGCGCATCGCTCAATTCGCGCTGTTCTCCGCGCTCGTCGCCGCGCTGGTCCATGCCGCCATCCAACACGGTCTCCGGCGCGTGAACACCGGTGGCTTCGGCGCCATCAACCGCGTCGTGCAAGGACGCGCCGCCGCGGACCTAATCATCACCGGCTCCTCCCGCGCCCTCGTCCACTACGACCCGAGGATCCTTTCCACCACAACCGGGCTCTCCGCGCTCAACCTTGGCCGAAACGGTTCCCACACCGGCCTGCAACTCGCAGTGCTCCGCACGCAGGTCCGACACAACCCGGCGCCACGCCTCATCATCCACAATCTTGATCTCCATTCCCTCGCGACCCCCACCGAGATCCACGACCCCGGCCAGTACCTGCCCTACCTCGACGAACCCGCGATCTACGCGGAGATCCGCTCTGTTCATCCGGGCGCGTGGACCTGGCGTCACGTCCCGCTCTACGGCCACGCCGTCGCCGACCCGCGTCTCCACTGGTTGGAGGGCCTGGCCCGCCTGACCGGCATTGAGCGAACCGAGACGCTCATCGCGGGCTTCGAACCCCGAGCCTGGTCCTGGACCGGTGAGTTCGATCGATTCGCCGCGAAGGCCTCCGCCGGCTACAAGGTCGCACGTGACGACCGCGGCCGCGATCAACTCGCCGCACTCCTTCAACTCTGCCGCGAAGGTGGCATCGATATCATTCTCGTCTTCTCCCCGGAGTACGCCGCGGTGCGTCCGCTGCAGCTGAACCGCGCGGTGCTACTCGCCGAGATGTCCGCCCTCGCCACCACGGCCCGCGTCCCGCTGTGGGACTTCAGCGACTCACCGCTCTGCTCCGACCGGGCCTTCTTCTACAATTCTCAGCACCTCAACGCGGCCGGAGCCGAGGCCTTCAGCCGGGAGCTCGCACACCGTCTCGTGACTGCCGGCTACACCGCACCGCGGTTCACTTCGCAGCCTTGATCCCGCCATGAAAGCACTCCTACCACCGTTCCTGCCGCAGCTCGCGTTCCTTAGCGCACTGATTTCTCCCGCCATCCGCGCCGAACTCATCCCGGCCGCACGTCTGGTGGACTGGACCCCGGGCGTCGCGACCGGCGTGCCGGGCGGCATTCCCTCCGATCGCACCCGCCGCATCGATGTCACGGCTTCTCCTTACCTCGCCGACCGCACCGGCGCAAAAGACGCCACCGCGGCGATTCAATCGGCAATCAACGCGGCAGTCGCGGGCGACATCATCTACCTTCCCGCTGGAAATTACCTCTGCAACGGCGCGCTCTCCACCGGATACAAATCCGGCATCACGATCCGCGGCGACGGCGAATCATCCGTGCTCATCGCCACCGTCGGCGGGGCCTCGTTTCTCCAGATCGGCGGCGGCAGCGATTACAGGTGGTCCTGGCCGCCTTCGGGGAACGTCGTCACGGCCGGCCTCACCAAGGGAAGCCGCACGCTCACCATCGCGGACACGTCCGCCTTCCGCGTCGGCCAGCTCGTGCAGGTCCGCGCCGCCAATAACCCAGCCACGCCCGTCATCAGCGTCTTCGGCTACGAGGAACTCCAGCGACAGATGACCCGCGTCACGGCCAAAACCGCCACGACCCTCTCCATCTTCCCTCCGATCTACGCCGATCTGAGCGCCACCCGTACGGTCGTGGTCTGCGCGCAATTTCAGGCCGACGGCGTCGGACTCGAGTCACTCCGCATCGAGATGGGTCGATCCAACGCGCCGTTCGCGGTGTGGCTTCAGCAGACGGTCGGTTGCTGGGTCACCGACGTCCACATCCGGCAGGCGGCCAACTACCACCTATTCCTCAACGACTCCGTCCACGCCGAGGTACGCCGCTGCTTCCTGGACACCCTCAACCACGTCGGCAGCAACGGCGCCGCGCTGCTTTGCAACACCGTCTCGGCCTGCCTCGTCGAGGACAACATCCTCTACAAGGCCTTCCCGCTGATCGAGGTGAACCACGGCAGTTCCGGCAACGTCTTCGCGTACAACCTGTGCGAGGACAGCGCGCCGGGCGTCTCGATCGACTCGAACCACGGCCCGCACAACGCATTCAACCTCTACGAGGGCAACATCTCGCCGAATCTCCAGAGCGACGGCTACTTCGGCTCCGCATCCTCCGACACGATCTTCCGCAACTGGCTCCACGGGATCATCAGCGGCAACATGGCGTGGACGATCAGCCTCAACCGCTTCACCCGCGCGTACTCGCTCGTTGGCAACATCCTGCAGCGCGATGGCTTCACGCTCACCGGCGACGGCGTGAGCCTCGGCAACCCGAACATGGGCAACAGCAGCTACACCGGCAACGCGCCGCCTTGGCCCGACGGCGCCCTCACCGGTGCAGGCACGCTCACCCAAAGCGGCGGCGACGTCACCGTTTCGTCGCCGATGTTCACCGCGGCGCACGTCGGCTGGTTCATCATGACTCCCGCGACGAGCGGACTCGGCCTCATCACGGTCTACAAGGACGCCCAGCACGTCACGGTGAACAGCTCACAGACACTCTCCGGTGTCGCGTACATCCTCACCCCGGGACCCGCGGGCTACCAAGGCCTCGACACCGACGTGGCCGCGACACTCGTGCGCAAAGGAAACTTCTCGTACTACGCCGGCGCCATCCCGGCGGCGGAGGCCACCGCACCCGACCCCGTGCCGGCGTCACTGTTTCGCACGAGCAAACCGGCCTGGTTCGGGAATCTGCCTTGGCCGCCGTTCGATGCCACGCGCCCGCAGCCGGCCTACACCTCGATTCCCGCGGGGTACCGCTGGGTGAACGGCGTCGGGCCGACCCCCGATCCAACGAAAACCCAACCACCCATCAACGTCCGCATCGGCAAGTGAACGCCGTCCTCCTGCGCGCCAATCACCCCGATGGAGCTCGCCCCGTTCCTGCAGGACGGGTCCGGCCAACTCGCGCGCCGCTCCGTGCGCGCGACGGTCGCGACCACGGCAGCCGCGGCCCTGGACTTCGCGGTCCGCCTCGGATCCGTCGCGATTCTAGCGCGGATGGTGAGTCCAGCGGACTTCGGTGTCGTGATGATGGCCGGGGCCGCGGTGGCGGTCGCCGAACAGTTCCGCGACCTCGGTCTTTCCACGACCACGATGCAGCGGCCGGATCTTTCCGCCGCCGAAGTCACCAATCTCTTCTGGATCAACGCGGGCGCCGGAACGCTGCTCGCGCTCCTGCTCTGCGCGACATCCCCGCTGCTCGCCGCGCTGCTGGGCGATTCCCGTCTCATCGCTGTGACGTGCGCCCTGTCGCTGACCCTTCCCGTCGGCGGGCTGTCGGTGCAGCATCAGGCGCTGCTGGGACGGAGCCTGCGGCTGGGCCGCCTCGCTGCCGTGCGCGTTGGCGCGGGACTGGTGGCAACCGGTCTGGCAGTCTGGCTCGCCGCGCACGGCGCCGGTTACTGGGCGCTCCTGTGGCGGGAGGTCGCGCGAGCCGTCCTGCTCACCGCCGGCACGTGGGTCCTGCTACCGTGGAAGCCCGGACCGCCGCGTGACCTGGCGGGAATTCGTCCGCACCTTCGCTTCGGTGCGGATGTCCTGGGCTCCAATCTCCTCGGTGCCCTCGCGGCCAGTTGCGACCGCCTGATTCTGGGTGGTTTCGCCGGGCCTGCGGCGGTCGGCGTGTATCGCCAGGCGGCCCAGGTCGTCGCCACGCCCACCGATCAACTCCTCGGGCCGCTTTACCAGGTGGCCCAACCCGCGCTGAGCCGCGTGCAGCACGAGCCGGAACGTTACCGGCGAGCCTTTGGCCGGCTCCTTACGCTCGTTTCCCTCGCGACCATGCCGGTGAGCCTGTTTCTCGCGGTGTTCGCCGAGGAGGCGACGCTCGTGCTGCTCGGCCCCGCCTGGAACGAAGCCGTTCCGGTGGTACGGATCCTCTGCATCGCGGCGCTCTTCCGTCAGGCGGTTGGATCAACGGCCCTGATCTTGCTGACGCGCGGGGAGGCCCGCGCCTGCCTGCGGCTCGCGGCCCTCAATCAACTTCTCCTGGTGCCGGCCTGCCTGATCGGCGCGCGCACCGGCCCGACCGGTGTCGCGGTCGCGGAGGTTGCCGTCGCCGTGCTCATGATCGCACCGCGGCTGCGCTCCGCCTGCACCACCTCCCCGATCGGACTGCAGCTGGTGCTCGCAACTCTCTTCCGCCCGTTCGTCGCCAGCGCACTCATGACCGTGGCACTTCTCACGTTCCTGCCCGCGCTCGCACCGCTGGGAGCACCGGCGCGGCTGGTCGTCGCCGCCGCCCTCGCCACCACGGCATTCGCCGCCGCGTGGCTCCTCCTGCCGGGCGGCCGCGCAACCGCGGCGGAACTCTTCGGCGAGCTGCGCTCCGCCCTCCGGCCAGCCGCTGCCACGGCTTGATCATGTTACCGTCCACCGTTCCCGCGCTGACCGGCTGCCACCGGCTTTGCCTCACGCCCACGCGCAACGAGAGCTGGATCATCGCGCCGTTCCTCGCCGCCGCCCGGATGTGGGCCACCCGGATAATCGTCGCGGACCAAAATTCGACCGACGGCACGCGGGAGTTCCTCGAGTCCGAGTCCGGCGTGGACGTCCTGCGGAACTCCGCTCCCCGCTACGACGAGGACTCGCGTCAGAAGTTGCTGTTGGGAGCGGCGCGCCGTGTGGCAGGGCCGCGCTTCCTGCTCGGCCTCGATGCCGACGAAGCCCTCTCGGCGAACAGCGTGACGAGCGCGGATTGGGCCCGGATCGCGGCCGCCGCGCCCGGCACCGTGGTGCGCCTGCGTTGGGTCAATCTGCTCCCTGGCCTGCGCGAAGCCTGGATCCCGCCAGGCCACACCGCCTTCGGCTTCATCGACGACGGCTCCCCGCACGAAGGCCGCGCGATCCACAGCCCGCGCGTCCCGCATCCCGCCGGCGCTCCGGTCCTCGACCTCGATGACATCGTGGTCCTGCACTTCCAGTACACCGCCTGGGAGCGCATGCGCAGCAAGCAGCGCTGGTACCAGGTGTGGGAGCTTATCCAGGGTGGCCGACCTCTGGAAATCCATCGCCGGTACCATCACATGCACGGTGGTTGGCCGCGCGAGGAGGTCGCACCGGTCGACCCCGCGTGGCTCAAGGGCTTCGCGGAGAGAGGCGCCGACTTTGACCGTCTGGTCTCCGAACCGCTGCCGTGGTGGGACCGCGAAATCGTCTCGCTGCTGGCCGCGCACGGTCCCGCCCGCTTTCGCCGGCTCGCGATCTGGGATCGCGACTGGAACGCCATAGCCCGCCAGCTCGGTCACAAGGCGCCCGCGTTCGACGACCCCCGCGGCCCGCTTGAACGCGAAGCCCACCACCTGCTGGCGCTCACCCAGGGGCGCCGCCACGGCTGGCCCGCGCGTGGGCTCGAGCGAGTGCTCCGGCTGGCCGGCTGGTGAAGCACCGCCCTTTCCTCCCATGAAAACCATCCCGCCCGCGGTCGACACCGACCCCGCGCACGGCATCGCCGAGCGCAACGAATACGGCCTCACGATTCTCTCGCCCATCGGCGTCAAACCGCGCCGCCGCATCCTGTACGTCAATTCCTACGGTGGTCGCTGCCATTGGAACGAGATCAAGCACGGCATGGTGGCGCCGCATCACCTTTGGGGCAGCCTCGAGCTCGTGCGGATGGGCTACGAGGTGGGCCTCGCCGAGCCGCTGCCAGACTTCTACCTGCACCGCAACCCGCTGCCGCATGATCTGCGCCTGCTATCAGCGGTGCGGTCTTGGCTCGGACGCGACGGCATCGTGTATTGCGGGCACAACGTTCTCTACTGGCTCCCCCTTTTGCGCGAGCTTGGTGCCCACCACTGCCGCATTGTGTCGCTGTTGTTCGCCCGCGAACCGCTCGACCAGAGCCGAGCCCACAGCGGCATCATCGCCCTCACACCACCGGCCGAGGAACACGCCCGGAAACTTGCTCCGAAGGCCCGCGTCGCCCACCTCAGCTGGGGCGCAAGCCTGGGGCTCTTCCCGAAACTCGGTTACGCGCCGGAGTCGTTCCTTTCCTGCGGCCGCACCCGCCGCGATGACGTCACCCTCGTCGCCGCCGCGAACCTCTCGCGCCGTCCCTTCCGCGTCGTCTCTCCTTTGCGCCCCGCCGACTACACCTGGCCGGCCAACGTCAGAGTCTCCCGGGGGGCTGCCGGGGAAACGTACGCCGAGTTTCTGCGCGACCAATACGGTGACTGCGCCGCTTCCTTGATCATCCTGTCACCCGACCCGTTGCAACGCACCGCCGTGGGTATGACCAACCTGATCGAGGCGCTCGCCATGGGGCGCCCCGTCATCGTCACGCGCACCGGGGCCATCCCCGCCGAGCTCGACGTCGAGCAGGCCGGTTGCGGCGTCCACATCCCGGCATCGGACCCGCAGGCGCTCGTCCGCGCCATCGAGCAAATCGCTTCCGATGCGCGCGGGGCCGAGGAGATGGGCGCCAACGGCCGCAAACTTTGCGAGCGACGTTACAACATGGGCCGCTTCGCGGCCGACCTCCACGAGTTCCTCGAATCGCTCTGATCGCCGGCCGTGCTTCCCGATCCCCGTCCACCTCTCCGGTCCGCGCTTCGGAAGGTACTCGATGCGCTCGACCTGCGGCTCGTTCGCCTCGCCACCGATCAGGTCCGGGGCCACGACCCGTTCCGCGATCTCGCCTGGCTGCAGCGCCGCCGAACGAATCCCGTCATCCTCGATGTCGGCGCTAACGACGGCGAGACGGTGTCGGCGTTCCTGCGCCGTTTCCCGCACGCCCGCATCCTCGCGTTCGAACCCTACGCTCCGCTCTACCAGCGGCTGCGCCGCCGGTTCCGCCACACGACGACGGTGGAGACTCTCAACGTGGCGCTCGGCGCCGCTCCTGGCACCGCCCGGCTTCACCTCTACTCGGGACACCGCATGAACTCGCTGCTGCGTCTCGACGCCGATCCCGCCAATCCGATGGCCGCCGGCTTCACGGAACGCGGCGCCGTCACCGTGCCCGTCGCGACCATCGATGACTTCGTGCGGGAACGGCGTTTGCCGCGGGTCGACATCCTCAAGATCGACACCCAGGGCTACGACCTCGAGGTGCTCCGCGGCGCCGCCGTCCAGCTCGCCGCCCATCGCGTCGGCGCCGTCCTGCTCGAGGTGAACTTCGTGCCGATGTACGAACGGCAGGCCTCGTTCGCGGACTTGCATGCGCTGCTCACGGGCCACGGCTACCGGCTGGTTGATTTTTACAATCACCAGCGCGTCGCCGGGGTCACCGCCTGGTGCGACGCGTGCTACGCCGCCCCGCCCCCGTGAACGCCAGCGTCGTCCTCGCGACACGGAACCGCCGCGAGTCGCTTGCCGCGACGCTCTCCGCGCTCACCGCGTTACGACACCCGCCCGGGCTGCGCTGGGAGGTGATCGTGGCCGACAACGGATCGACGGACGGAACCGCGGAGCTGCTCACACGAAAGCCGCCTGCCGGCCTCGACCTCCGGCGCGTCGCGCAACCGCAACGCGGCAAATCCCGCGCCCTCAACGCCACCCTCGGGGTGGCACGCGGGGACGTCATAGCCTTCCTCGACGATGATGTCCGCCCGGCCGTGGACTGGCTGGAGCAGATCCTCCGTCCGTTCGCCAAGGACCGCGCGGACGCCGTCACCGGCGCAGTGCGCCTCGCGCCGGACCTGATCCGGCCCTGGATGACCGCGACCCACCGCGCCTGGCTTGCCGATACCGAAACCTCGGGGGCCGGTGTCGGCGCCAACCTCGCGATCCGCCGCGAGGTTCTCAACGCGGTCCCGCGGTTCGATCCGGAACTAGGCCCGGGCACGCTCGGGCTCTGGGAGGACACCCTGTTTCTGGCGCAATTGCGCGCGGCCGGCTGCCGCGTTGTGCCGGCGCCGGACGCCGTGGCGGAGCATCACTTCGACGAAAGCCGTCTGGCCCGTTCCGCCTGGCTGCGGCACGCCGCGGCCCAGGGCCGCAGCGAAGCCTACGTCGCCTGGCATTGGAAACACGCGCCGGACCACCGCGCCATCTGGCGCGAATACGCCCTGCGCTTCCGCCTTTTGGGCCGTCGCGCGCGTCGGCCCCGCGTCGGACCGGCGCCGGCATGGGAACTCGATCTGCTCACTGGAATCGCCTTCGAGCGCCAGTGGCGCCTCGAACGCAACCGCCTCCGCGCCTACGCGCGACACGGACTCGTGAAAACGGCCGGCCGGCCATGATACGACGCCCGCGTATCCTCTATCTCTCGCCCTGCTGGCCGCACGCGCCGACGCACGGCGGGCAGTTGCGCGCACTCCACATCGGCCGCGCGCTCAGCCAAATTTCCGAACTGCGGCTGCTCACCGTCGCCGCCGACTCGCCGGATGAACAAACGCGCCGCCTGACGCGCGAGGAATTCGACCTCCGCGGAGAAATCCCGGCGACCCCGCTGCCCGCGCACTCATGGCGCCACCGGTTCGGACGCGCCCTCAACCCCCGCCAGCCGCACGCCAGCGGCCTCATGGCCCCGTCGGCGTCAGCCGGCCTGCTCGCTCCCCTGCTGGCCGAAACGGATCTCGTGTGGTTCGGACGCCTCCGCAGCGCCAGTGTGTTCGACCGCTGGCATTGGCCGCGTTCCGTCGTCGACATCGATGATCTGCCGAGCGCGCAGGCGGAGGCCGAGGCGCTCTCCTCCCCGGGAGCCGGCCGACTGCTGGCCGCCCTCATTCGCCGCTGGATCGCGCTCCGCCGCGAACGTCTGCTGCCCGAACGTTTCACGGTACTCGCGGTGACGAGCGAGCAGGACCGCAGCGGACTGCCGGCGGATGCGGCGGTGCATGTGGTTCCCAACGGCTTCGAACGGCCGTGCCTGGAACCACACCGACGCCCGTCGGTGCCGCCACGCCTCGGATTCATCGGCCTGCTCGCGCACGAGCCCAACCGGGAAGGTCTCGCGTGGTTCTGCGCGAAATGCTGGCCCGAAATCCGCGCCCGTCTGCCCGGGGTACGGCTTCGCATCGTCGGCGCCGGCAGCGATGGTCCGGCGCGCCCGGCTGCTCCGGACGTCGACGGACTCGGCTGGCAGGCGAATCCCGCCGCCGAGATCGCCACGTGGAGCGCCCTCGTCGTGCCCATCCGCACCGGCGGGGGAACGCGCATCAAGATCCTCGATGGCTTCAGCCGGATGTGTCCGGTCGTCTCCACCACCTTCGGGGCCCGCGGCCACGACGTTGCGCACGGGCAGGAGCTCCTTCTCGCCGACTCATCACGGTCCTTTGTCCAAGCCTGTGTGCAGGTCGCCCTGGATCCCGTCGGCGCCACCGCGATGGCCGATCGGGCGTGGCGCCGTTTCCTCCAAGAGTGGACCTGGGATGCGATCAGCCCGCGCGTCTGGGGCGCCGTCGAGGACTGCCTGCGACGCTCCGGCCGCGTTCCGGCCGGTCCGGTTTCTTCCTAGGGCCACCGCCTCGATCCCCGCTCTTCCATCACTATGCCAGAACTCACCGCTCCTCCACTCCCGGCCACCGCCGGCACCCAACCCGCGCCCTTGCCGGCGACGGCTACCGAAAACTCCCCGCGGACGCACACGACGCTCGCGGTGGAGACTCCTGTCACCACGGTCTGCGTCGTCGGCCTCGGTTACGTCGGGCTGCCGCTCTCTCTCCAGTTCGCCGCCAGCGGACTGCGCGTGATCGGTCTCGATGCCGACGCGTCCAAGGTCGAGGCGCTGAATCACGGCCGCAGTTACATCCGGCACATCCCCTCCTCGGCGATTCAATCTGCCGTGGCGTCGCGCCGTTTCCTCGCCTCGGGGGAATGGGAGCGCGTCGCGGAGGCGTCCGCGGTCGTGATCTGCGTTCCGACGCCCCTCAATCGCAACCGCGAGCCCGACTTGTCGTGCGTGTTGAACACCGGACGTGCGATCGCGCCGCACCTCCGCCCCGGCGCGCTCGTGGTGCTGGAGTCGACGAGTTTTCCGGGCACGACCGACGAGGACCTGCGTGGCGTGCTGGAGGACGGCTCCGGTCGGGTCGCCGGAAGGGATTTCCATCTGGCGTTCTCCCCGGAACGCGAGGACCCCGGAAATCCGGGCGGCGGCGTCGGCGCCATCCCGAAGATTGTCGGCGGACTCACGCCGGCTTGCCTGGAACGCGCACTCGCACTCTACGGTCGCGCCATCCGCACGTTGGTGCCGGTCTCGTCGTGTCGTGTCGCGGAGGCGGCCAAGCTGCTCGAGAACACATTTCGCAGCGTGAACATCGCCTTGGTGAACGAGCTCAAGCTCGTCTACGACGCGATGGGCATCGACATCTGGGAAGTGATCGCGGCCGCGCGTACGAAGCCGTTCGGCTTCATGCCGTTCTACCCCGGGCCCGGCCTCGGCGGCCACTGCATCCCGATCGACCCGTTCTACCTCACGTGGAAGGCCCGCGAGTTCGGGCGGCACACGCGGTTCATCGAGCTCGCCGGTGAAATCAACACCGCGATGCCGGAACACGTCCTCGCCCGGGTGGCCGAGGCCCTCAACCACCGCCGCCGCGCTCTCAACGGGAGCCGAGTGCTCGTCGTCGGCCTCGCGTACAAGCCTGACGTCGACGACGAGCGGGAATCGCCGAGCTACGTGCTCATGGAAGGCCTCCGCCGGCGCGGCGCGGAGGTGGGCTACCACGACCCGTACATTCCGGAGATCCGCCCCACCCGCGAGCATCCGCAATGGGCCGGCACTCGCTCGCTACCCTGGACCCGCGAGGTGATCTCGGGTTGCGACGCGGTGATCATCGCCACCGCGCATTCGACCGTGAATTACCGCGAACTCGTCGCGTGGTCGCCGTGTATCGTCGACACCCGCAACGCGATCGGCGCGATCCCCGCGCGGCCCGGCCAGGTTTGGAAGGCGTGACGCGATGCTCCACCTGTCCCGACCACCGCGGCTGGCGCTCAACGCGCTCACGCTCACTCTGCTCGGCGCACCGGCCGCGGCGCAGCTCACTCCGCCACTCTTGAGTCCCGAGTCCCAAGGACGCTCCGTGGCGATGGGGCCGTCTCGCGACGGTGGCGCTGCCGGGCGCTCGGCGGCAGCCGCGCCGGGCCGCTTCGGCCTGCATCCGCACGTCCTCGTCCGTCTGCTGCGCGGCGACGGGTTCGTGCTCGCGGCGTTGCCGGCCCAGGAGACGTCGATTCTCACCACGGAGCCGGGAATCCTCGCGCGTCTGGGCCGGCGCTGGCGGGCCGACTACACCGCCACCTGGACCCGCTATTCCAACGAGGCGTTCACGGACACCTTCGACTCTTCGCTCGTCCTAGCCGGCCAACACACGGCCGGGCTGTGGCGCCTGCAGGAGCAGGCCCGGTTTGAATCAACCACCAGCCTCCTCATCGAGACTGCCGCCCAGACCCGGACCCGCCGGCGCGGTGGACATGCCTCGTTCGAGCGCGACCTCGGACGCGGCAACGTGCTCGACGCGGGCCTCGAATCCACCCGCACGCGGATCATGACGGTGGGAACCGTGGCCGCCCCGGTCACACCGCTCTGGACGGAGTCGTCCGCCCGCCTCCGGCTCACCCGCCAACTGGCGCCGGCTTTCCACGGCTCGGCATTTGTCCATGCGGGCCGCACCGACGCGACCCAGAGCGACTCCGAACACCTACGCCCCGGACTTGGTCTCCGCTGGCGCGGCGGCGACCGGCTTCAGATCGGAGCGGAGTTTTCGCGAGAAGTCCGTCGCTTCCGCGATGGGCCACGGCGCTCGATGCACACGGACGTCGTCGGCGCCCGCGCCGAGTATTCGCCTGGTACCGCCACCCGACTCACCATCGAAACCGGACGCAGCGTCACGCCGTCCTTCCTTCCCGGGGAGGTCAGTCGCCAAAGCCAGCTGCGCACCTCCCTGCGCCAACGCCTCCTCGGACGAGTCCACTTCGACGCCGCCTACCTGCGCCGGCACCAGGATTTGCTTTCGACGCTGAACAGCTCCGCGCCGTCGCGCACCGACCGGTCCCACACCGTCGACCTCACTCTTTCCTGCGCTCTGTTCCGCCGTCTCCACCTGTCGCTCCTTCACCGGAGCACGCGCAACGAATCTTCACAGGCCGGCCTCGGCTTCCGGAGCCGCCAGTTTGGCGCCGAACTCAGTGCTCGCTACTGACTCAACGCAAAGGCATCGCCGGGCAGGCGTGGCCGCGGCGCTCGTCAGCGTGCCGTTTCTGCCCGCGGTGACTGAGGCGTTCTACATCACCCAGACGAACGGACTGCAGAACTACGCGCCGGTGGTGCCGTTGATCGCGGCGTATCTCGGATGGCGAGGAGGAGCTGAATCTTCGGCGGAAGGAATCGGACCGGGAAAAGCAGCGAGTCTCGAAAGCACAGACACCGCATGTCCGCTGGGTCACCGTCGGCCCCAACCGGGCCAAGGCACCGACCAGTCTGATCCCGAACACGCCGCACCCATCGGTGGTCCTCTGGTACTCCAGTCGACCCGCCGGCTGTTGCTCGTAGTCGCGTCCTCGACCTCCGCGACCGCGCTGGTGGGCGCCCGTATTGCAGGGGACCCCGCACT
>JAURJO010000300.1 GCA_030832235.1 Verrucomicrobiota bacterium | reverse complement strand
TGGTGAGCTGGGTGTTGGCATTGAACGGAACGAGGGCCGTGGTGTAAGTCCGGCCGCTGACGGTCTCGGTGATCGTGCCCAGCGCTTTCTGGTTGTAGGGAGCCATGACAATGCCGGCGCTCGGGCCGTTGAGGTCGACATAGGTGCGGCGAAAGACGCGGTTATTGTTGTTCACCGCGCTCGCGAGGTTCGGCGCGTTCGGAGACACGACCTGCTCGCGCGCGACCACGACGCCCAGCTTCGTGAAGTCGTACTCGTAGACCCCCGCGAGCGTGTGCCGGCCCCAGCGCCCGAGATCCATCTTGTAGGACAGGACCGTCCGCACCGCGTCGTTGAGCTCGTCGTTGAAGTTAGCCTGCGGCAGGCCGTCGAAATAGGCGCGGCGCAGGTTAGGATTGGGGGCGCCGGAAGGCAGCGTCGGATTGGTGTCGATCGTGAGGGCGCGACCGGTGGCGGTCTGCGGATCCCACGTGCTGAAGTGGCTGCTCGTGCGCAGCGCCGCCACCTCGACATTGAAGTTAGGCGTGAAGGTATGCGTCAGGTACGCGCCCAGGCGGGTGTAGTTCGTATTCTGATCGAAACCCGGGCCGTAGACGGCGGTCTCCCTCGGCAGAACGCTGAAATCGGTCAGGGGCACGTTGTTGCCGTCCACCGACGTGCGCAGCGTGCTCACCGTCTTGTTGACCCAATTGGTCAACGAGCCCGAAGCGGTGTCGAGGACCAGATACGGCGTGTTGGCGGTCGCGAGCTGCGAGATCTGCTGGGCGGCATTGGCCGTCGCGCCGACGTTGCTGCCGGCGGCCTTCCACAGCGTGTAGGCGTCATAAGCAGTGATGGTGCGCTTGGTCTGCTTCGTGATGGCCGCCTTCTCCGCGTCGAGGTTCAGCTCCGTCGAACGCGAGAGACGCAACTTGCCCGTGATGAAGTAGCGCTCCGCGTCGCTGAACTCGTAGTTGCGCCAGCTGCCCCGGTTATCCTTTGCCGCGGCCACGCGAACCGCCGCCTTGTCCCCCAGAATCTGGTTGTAATCACCTTCGAGCCGGAGCCCGCCCTCCGAACGTCCCTGCACCGCCGCCGCGCTGGAATTTTTCCCGAGCTGCGCGCGCTTGGTGGAGACATTGATGATCCCGCCCGGATTACCGATGCCGAAGAGCACCGAGTTCGGCCCGCGGGACTGGTCCATGCGCTCGACGTTGAAGGTGTCGGCCGTGAAATTCGATCTGAAGAAGTTGACCGAGATCGTCCCGCCCGTGAGGCCGCGCATCCGCATCGTCCGGGTGCTGCTATCCTTGAGAAAATTCTGCCCCGCACCGCCGTCCTCACCAAAGTCATACTCCGTGCTGACCATGTAGCGCCCGATCTCATCGGTGCTCGTGACCGCGACATCCCGGAGAAATTCGGCGGTGAAAGCCGTGGTCGGTGCGGCGACATCCTTGAGGTCGGTCCGCAGCCGGCTGCCGCCCAACGTCGACTGCGCCTGGTACCCGCGATCCAGATTCGTGGAGACCGTGAACGGCGTCAGCTCTA
The DNA here is from genome assembly GCA_030832235.1 of Verrucomicrobiota bacterium. Lineage (GTDB taxonomy): Bacteria > Verrucomicrobiota > Verrucomicrobiia > Opitutales > Opitutaceae > ER46. Next base: position 1,489 of record JAURJO010000300.1, on the reverse strand, counting down.
CCACCTCGGAGCCGGCGGCCTTCTTGAGGTCGTCGACCGCCGCTGGAGCGGCGGCGGGATTCGCCGTCGCCTGCGCGAACGCGAGGGAAGCGAGGCAGGAAGACACCAGGAGAAGCGCGGACCGGAACAGAGGCGCGCCGTGGCCCGCGCGGGGTAAAGGGGTCATGGACTGAAAATCTGGGAGGTGAACAAGGCGAGGACCGGGTAACCCCAACAACCTACGCGATGACCCGCTGGTCCGACATGGACGAACCCGACGGCAATCTGGACTTTTTGTTTTTCGCGTGAATGAGCTCCGCCCGCCAGTTTCACGCCAACGGGAGCCGACACCCCAGGCTGCACGCCTCAACCCCTTAATCAAAAAGTCCAGCGTCCCACGCGGATTGTCTATGGGATCCGCCGCCGGTGACGGTAACATCGCTCCCCAAGCCCGCGTACTCCCCGCTGTCACCACCTGCGCCCCCAGGGTCCATCCATCCGGCACTTTCGTCTCATGATCGCTCGCTTCTCCATGGCAATCGGCCTGGTCGGCCTGCTCGGCACGGCCCTTCTTTTCCCGGTTCACGCCGCCCCACCCCCGAGCGCCTTTGGGGTGTGGGATCGAGGTTCATCGTTTGATCCCGCGGATCATCCCTTTCTCCGGGGCCTGGCATTCTACCAAAAGTGGTCGGAGGTGGAGAAGCAGCCGGGGGTATTCGACTGGAGTGTATTGGATCATGCGATGGACACCGCCGTCCGGAGAAACCAGTTCATCTATCTTTCTCTCGGGGTGGGGCCGGATGCACCGGGTTGGATTTACGCCGCCGGCGTTCCCGCGGTGAAGACGGATAACCAGATTCACGACAGCTGGCCGGTCTATCCGTTCTATTCCTCCCCGGCCTACCGCTCCTTCTTCCAGCGACTGATCACCGAATTCGGGCGGCACATCCGCACCTACCCGAAGGAGAAGCAGGAGCGCATCGCGTTCGTCCAGGTGAAGACCGGGTGCACGGGCGATGAATGCGCCTACAAGGGCGACGTGATCGAGAAACAGTACGACCTGCCCGTCCGGTCACGCGAGAGGCGGGAGCTCCGCCTGTGGGCCTTCGACGTGTTCGTGCAAACCTTCCAGCGGGTTGCCGGCGAGCCCCAGATCAGCCTGTTGTTCAACCATGTCGCGCCGGGCGAAGAGGGGGCCGGCGGGCGCGGCTTCACCGTCGAGTGGGACTGGGTGATGGCCAACGCCCAGGGAGGCCTCGGAATCAAGCTCGCCGGCAGTGGGCGCGGACATCACTTGAGCGGCGAGCGCAGCAAAATCCAAACCTGGGCACCGCGACTTGTCGCCGCCAAGGGCACCCCGCTGTTCGCCCGCTCGGAGATGGACCAGACGTGGCAGCGCGCGTGGTATCAACTCAATGTCCCGCTCAGCTTCTACTGGGGCGCCCTCACTGGCCTGCAAGGTGGCCAGAGCATCTGGGATATCTCCTCCAGCGCGATGGAGGCCTGCAGG
>JAURJO010000299.1 GCA_030832235.1 Verrucomicrobiota bacterium | reverse complement strand
TGGCGGGGATGATGAACGGCGCCGCGCCCGCCGCCCGCAGCCAACGGACCGTCTCGCCCACGATTTCGGCGAGCCCGGTGATTCCGCGACTGCCGACGGCGATGGCGATCCTGGAGCCGGGGCGGATGCGCTCGCGCAGCGGGTCCCATTCGCGCGCGAGTACGGCGTGGGTATCCAGAGGCGGATGACGCGGAAACACCTGCCGGACGAGCGTCATCGGGGGGAAGGGGCTCATGGGGAAAATTCGACGACGGTTCGTTCGCGCTGGCAAGGGGCGGCGACGTCAGGTCCGCACCGGTGCCCTTGCGGTCTTCGACCCGAGGCTAAGACAACGTTCGACACGTGAATCTAGGTCTTTTCCGCAGCGCGACTGCTTATCCGGCGGGGGTGAATCGATGTGGCGAAATGGTCCGCGGCTGGCGCCGCGCGCCCTGCGGAGGCCTTCCCGCGAGGGACGCGGCCCTCACCCGCGCGACCTGTGGAATCACGTTTCCCGCGGCGCATCGCTCAAGTCGAAGTTGGGGGAGTGCACGAACCCGATACTCCCGCTCGCTGAAAACCCGGGAGCCGCTGCTGGTGCTCCTAGCCGGCCGCCGGAGCGCGGAGCCCATGCCGACTGTGCGTGGCGAGGGACACGCTTCACTTCGTCCGCTTCTTTTTCTTTGCGGAGCCGGTTGATTCGGACGCCGACGCGGCGGCGTCAGGATAGTCGGCGCGATCGCCGACGGCCCAAGCGAGGTCGGACTTCACGCGGGCGGTGGCGAGCAGCGGATCATGATGGCGCTGGGCGTAGTCGAGTAGCGCGGCGCCGAGGCGGCGGACGGTGGCGCGGTGAGCGGAATCGCCGGCAAGGTTGGTCAGTTCGTCGGGGTCGGCCTCGAGATCGAAGAGACTGGGGGCCGCGTTGGGCGCTACGATGAACTTGTGACGACGGCTGAATACACCCAGCCAGCCCGCGCCCTCGGCCATGTCGTTATCGTCGGTGGTCGTCGCTCCCGCGGCCCGCGCGGGGCCTCCGCCGATGCGGATGAAAGCCTGGTCAACCCAACCGGCCGGCGCGGTGCCGCGAAAAAGCGCGGAGGCATCGCGGCCCTCGTCGATCGTCGGGTTGGGGATACCCATGAGCGCCAGGATGGTGGGCTTGAAGTCCACGTTGCCGAGCGCCTGACGGACGACGGTTCCGGGCGGCACGACACCGGGCGCGTGCAGCAGAAACGGAATGCGCGAGGACGCTTCCATCGGCACGCCCTTGTTGTCTCGGCCGTGCTCACCACAGAGGTCGCCGTGGTCGGAGGTGACGACGATGAAAGTATGCCCGAGAACGCCGGCCTCGCGCAGCGCGGTGAGGATGCGGCCGACGTTGTCGTCGATGCATTTCACCATGCCGAAATACAGCGCCATCTGTGCGCGGTTGAAGGTGCCCGCCAGCGTCGCGGCGTAGGGCGGGAGATTCTTTCCCGACGACCTCGCGCTCGCTGGTTGCTGGAAGTCGAGGCCGAGAAACATCGTGTCGTAGGGTGCGCGCACGGTGTTTGGCCCGTGCGGATCGGGGAAGCTCACGTGCCAGCAGAAAGGCCCTTCCCGGTGCCGCCGGATGAAGTCGATCGTGCGATCGGCAAGGAAGTCGGTGGTGAACGACTTCGCGTCCGCGCCGTCCACAGCATAGGTGGGCACGCCCTGGGCATTGACCGGGCCGACGCGCGGGCCGCGTTCGTCCTCGAGGAGTTTTTTCCAGTGGCCGCGGTTGAACATGTAGCGGTTCTCGTCCCAGCCGAATTTGCGCGCGGGCGCCCAGCCGGGTCGCGCCGCGCCGTCGAGGTGCCACTTGCCCGCGTAGCCGGTCGCGTAGCCCGCGCGGCGCAGCGCCTCCGCAAAAGTGACCATATCGTCGCGCATCGGGAGGTCGTTGCGGATGGCGCCGGTGTTCTGCGGGTAACGTCCGGTCATGAGCGCGGCGCGCGATGGCGTGCAAACGGGCGAGGTGGCGTAGAAGCGATCGGCGATCGCGCCCTGGGCGGCAATCCAGTCGAGGTTGGGTGTGTCGACCTTTATGCCGTCGCCCCAGATGAAGGCCTGTTCCCGGCTCAGCAATGCACGGTAGGCGCCGAGCGTACGGAAATTATGCTCGTCGGCCTGGATGACGCTGAGCTTGGGGCGCGCAGGCGTGGCGGCCAATGCAGGGGCCAGGCTCATCGCCAAAAGAGGGAGGAAGCGGAGGCAGCGGATCATGTTGGTTCCATTGGGGACGAGCGACGTGCGCGGGACCGGGGCGGGTTATTTTTTCTTTCTTCCCCGCTTGGCGTTACCATCGGCAGCGGGCGCCGGTTGGAGGGGCGTGCTCCCTTCGTAGTCCCCGCCGGCCAGGCTCTTCAGCGCCGACGCCTTCCACGCGGCGAACTCCGCCGTCATCTTCGCAACGCGCTCGGGTTGGCTGGCGGCGAGATTAGTGGTCTCCTTCGGATCCTGGGAAAGATCGAAGAGCATCACGGGCGCGGTGGGCTGGTCGCCACCCTTCTTGGTCCGGTTGCGGTCGGCATCGAGATGCAACTTGTAGGGCCAGTCGATGAGGGCCCCGTGGGGATTTTCCTGGCCGAGTCGGGACACGAAGGGAATCGCCTTGCCGCGCGTGTTCATCTGCCCGTCGAACAACGGCAGGAGGTTGATCCCGTCGAGCGGCTGGATCTGCTTTTCCGCCCGCGTGCCGGTGGCCGCGAGGATCGTCGGGTAGATGTCCAACGTGGAGCAGGGGACGTCGCTGACGAAGGGCTTCGCGATGCGGGCGGGCCATTCGACGATGCCGGGGACGCGCAAGCCGCCGTCCCAGAGGGTTCCCTTGCTGCCGCGCAGGTGGCCGGTGGACTTCGGGCCGTTGATGCCGCCGTTGTCGCTGCAATACCACAGGATAGTGTTCTCGGAGACGTGCAGCTCGCGCAGCGCCGCCCGCAGCTTGCCGACGCTGCGATCGATGCCGGTGAGTTCGCCATAGTAGTTCTGGTCCGCCTCGGAAAACTTCGCGTAGAGCGCCTTGTCGGCCGGCAGCGCCTCGTGCGGGGTGTGCGGGTTGCCGAACCAGATGACGGTCAGGAACGGCTTGCTCGCGGCGGCCTGCTTCCGGATGAACTTCAGCGCCTCCGCGGTGACGATGTCCGAGCCGTCGCCGCGGAACTTTTCCGGCACGCCGTTGCGCCCGAGCACGGGATCGAGGTCGAAGAAATTATCGGCGGAAAGCCACTCGTCGAAGCCGAGCTTGCCCGGCGACAGCGGATCATCGGCCAAGACGGCGCGGCCGGGCGGAGTCTTGGTGTCGCGGTCGCCGTTTTTGCAGTTGAGGTGCCATTTGCCGAAATGGCCCGTCGCATAGCCGGCGGCCTGCAGTACCTTGGCCAGCGTGACCTCCTGCGCGCGGATCGGCGAACCGGGGCCGAAGGTGCCCATGCGATGGGGGTGCCGGCCCGTCATCACGCTCGCTCGTGTCGGCGAGCAGTTGAAATGGGCCGTGTAGAAGTGGTCGAGCCGCAGTCCGGCAGTGGCCAGCGCGTCGAGGTGGGGCGTCTTGAGTTCGGGGTGGCCGTTGTAGCCTGTGTCGCCCCAACCCTGGTCGTCGGCCATGACGAGGACGACGTTGGGGCGAGGGGAGCTGGCGGCGAAAGCTTGGGTCAGCGGGAAGGCGAGCAGCGACAGGAGCAGGAGACGGGAGTTCACGGGGACTGAGGAAACGGGGTTTGAGGGGGTTAGCGGGGGGATCTGATGTTCAGTGCCTCGATGAACACCACGCGGGCTTCCGTTGGAAGCCAAGTCACTACCACGTGAAAGGCGCCGCAGGCGGAACTGCGCATCGTCTCGAGCGTCCGCGGCGCGTTCAAATCCGCCGGAGGCGGAATGGTGCCGTCGCCCGCCCATTTTAGCAGCCCTCTGGTAACCGCCGATGTACTGCGCTGCGACCAACTTGAGCCCGCGCGGTGAGTGAAAAGTCCGAGGGTCGCGGGTGCGGCGGAAGCATCCCGCTCTCGGGCGACGCTCTCAAGGTCACTCGCGTTTGCGGCTCGTGTTCGCGGTACGCGCGCGGCCAAATCGTGCTCGAACCCCGTCACCCGCCGATGAACCTCGCTTCCCAGCGGCCGTACCGCCTTTTCACGGCGGTGTCGCTGCTTGTGCTCGCCCGCCTCGCCGCTGCCACGGCGCCCGTGGTCGCCATCGACACGCCGATGCCGGCGCCCGAATGGGCCCGGCTGGAGCGCCGCCTTCTCGCCGAGCAGGTGCCGCTCTGCCTCGAGTTCGCGGGGAAATACTACGACGACCGCGGCTACGTGCAGTGTTTCCTGCGGTGGGGGGCCAACGACGGACCCGACGATGCGTTCGAAAACACCGCCGACTGGCCGCAGCTGCACGCGCTCGGCGCGAGCGACGAGATCATGCGAGTGTTTCTTCACACGTGGAACGGCATGATTCGCCAGTATTCGGAAGCAAGGACGGTCGAGACGCCCGCGGGTCGGGAGGGGATGTTGTTTAAGGAATTTCCGGCGCAGTCCGACTGGATGCACCACGGCGAGGCGATGCGGACCTTCAACCTGCTGGGCCTGTCCACGCCCCAGCTGCCGATTTACCAGGAACGCGCGCGGCGCTGGGCCGGCCTCTACATGGGCGAGGATCCCGACGCGCCGAATTACGACCCGGGACTAAAGCTGATCCGTTCGATGCAGAACGGCTCAAAGGGCCCGATGCTGCGCCCGGCCACGGCCCTCGACTGGGTCGGCGACCCTTTCGATGTGTCGAGATTCGACGCCGTCCACGGTGAAAGCACGTACGCACAGTTCCTCCAGCACTACGATCCGTACCACGACGTCGCCGGGGATCATTTCCTCAACCTCGTCGCGACCACGCTGCCCACCAATGCCTACCTCCTCGCCAACGAGGCGAAGTACAAGCAGTGGCTCGTGGACTACATGGACGCGTGGCTCGCACGCATGAGTGCCAACGGTGACGTGATCCCGAGCTACGTGGATTACCGCGACGGCAGGATCGGCGGACCGCAAAACAAATGGTGGGGCAACGCCTACGGCTGGGGCTTTTCGCCGCTGAATCCCGTCACGGGACGGCAGGAGAACCGTAACCGTATCGCGCGCGCGATCGTGGGCTTTCACAACGCCCTCCTCGTGACCGGCGATCAGAAATACACCGACGCGTGGCGCGCGATGATCAAGGCCGTAAACTCTCATGCGCGCACAGCCCCCGACGGCACCAGGGAATACCCGACGATGTTCGGCGCCGAGGGCTGGTATGGCTGGCAGCGCACACCGTGGAACGTCGGCGCACTCGAGGTCTGGTATTGGTCGCAACGCGCCGACGACCGCGCGCGCGTGCGGGACAGCGAGTGGCTCATGTACCTCGAGGGGAAAAACCCCGGCTTCCCCGAGGAAGCCCTACGGCGCGACCTGACTTCGATGGCGCGCCGCGCGGAGGGTTTCCGTCGCGACAAATCAACCGCCGATCGACGGCTCGCCGACAACATGATGAACTACAACCCCGCCTCGGTCGTCGCGCTCCAGCAGCTCATGTGGGGCGCGATCCCGCCGGGACGTGCGGGCGAACTGATGAACGCTCGTCTGCGCTATTTCGATCCGGAGCGGAAACGCGCCGGCGTGCCCGAGGATGTGGGGGCCCTTGTGAGTGAACTCGGTGAAACGCGAACGGTCGTCACATTGGTAAATCTCAGCGCCACCGCGACACGCACCGTCGTCGTGCAGGGCGGCGCGTACGGAGAGCACCGGATAGCGTCTGTGGAGGTGAACGGGAGGGATCAGACTGTCGGCGAGCGCGATTTCACGGTCCGCCTTGCTCCGGGCGCAGGTGCACGGCTCGCACTCACGATGAAGCGCTACGCCTCGCCTCCGACGGTGAGGCCCCCGTGGGCCCGGTAGCCGTGCCGTGGGTCGTCGGCGTCGCCTGCGGTGGCAGGGGCAGCACGAGGCCGGCCTGGTCGAACTACTCGTTCGAATCCATAATCCGGTCCTGAACCGATTCAGATCGTCGGGCGGACTGGGGGCACCGCGCTCCTGAGCCGGATTTCTGGGCCCCGACTGTACATCTCTCGGCGCTAGGGAAATTGGCGCACCCGTAGGGAGTCGAACCCCAAACCTTCTGATCCGTAGTCAGATGCTCTATCCAATTGAGCTACGGGTGCGTGGAGGAGCGGTGAACAAGGAGTGATCGCGCGACGGGCGCAAGCGAGAATTTGGAAGAGTAAGTCAGCGCAGTGGAAATAAGCCCGATGGCGGGTGGGAACACGCGTTTAGCAGGGATCACGCGGAGGTTGGACGCGCCTTGGAGTGGCACCGAGTTTCCGTTTGACGGTGCCGGCGGTGGTCGCGACGGTCACCGAATGGTCGAGAGCAACGAATACGATTTGGTCGTCATTGGCGGAGGTCCCGCGGGTTACGCGGGCGCGATCCGCGCCGGGCAACTCGGCAAAAAGGTCGCCTGCATCGAGCTCGAGCGTGCGGGCGGCACCTGCCTCAACTGGGGCTGCAT
>JAURJO010000298.1 GCA_030832235.1 Verrucomicrobiota bacterium | reverse complement strand
GCCGAGGGCCAGAAAACCGCCGGCGTGGCCATCAATGAAGCCGTGCGCGCCTACGCCGCCGAGCATCAATGCGACCTCGGCACAAACATCGGCTACAACCTCGCTTGGAACGGCGCCAAGGCGAAACACCCCACCCTCTTCGGCGCGAAGGCCACCGCCGCCGGAGCCGCCCACTAATCACTCATCACTCCTCACTCCTCACTTTTCCAAACTCTCGTCCGCGAGAAATCCACAACCCAACCCAACCAACCCACACCCATGAAACACCTGCAAACGCTCCTCGCGGTGATCGCCGGCCTCGCGCTGGCCTCCCGCCGCTTCCTGTTCGGCGATGACCGCCTCATTGCCAGCAACACCAACCCCGACAACGTCGGCACGCACGCCGGCACGGTCAGCCGCCTGCCGGACGCCGCCATCGCCACCCGCAACCTGCTGCACAAGGTGGGCAGCGACGCGAATCACTCCGTTGTGTGCGGCGCGAACGCCGTCCCCCTCGGCACGATTGCCGACGAAGCCACCGCCGCGGATGTCACCGCCGCGGATGTGTACGTCACCGTGAACCTGCTCGGCAAAGGCGACACCAAGCGGATGGTCGCCAGTGAAGCGATCAGCGCCGGCGTGTTGGTGTTCACCGCCGCCAGCGGCAAGGTCTCCCTCCTCTCTGCCAGCGCCGGCACGTACTACTGCGTCGGCACCGCCCTGACCGCCGCCAGTGCGGACGATGACCTCATCGAGGTCGCCGACTGCTCGCCGATCAAAACCGTCGTGGCCTAATCCACGACCGCAACCAAGAAACCGGAACTAACAACCAAAAACCAAGAACTGACCACCCTATGAAAGACCTCATCGCCTCCAATGACACCGAATCCCCGGCGCGCCTCGCGGCCGACCAGGGCGTCGGCCAGAACCCCCGCGGCGTGATCGTGGCTGCTAACGAATCTCGCTTCGCGACCACGTTCTACTCCGAACCCCTGACGGCCTACACCGTCGGCTGGCGCGACCCGGAGAATCTGGAAACCCTGCTCGAAACCCTCGCGCCCGCCGTGCCGGTCGCCCGCCGTTTCGAGTACAAGCTCGCCGACAACGCGCAGGCGTTCCTCAGCGAGTCGGACGACGTGCGCGCCATCGGCTCCGCGTTCAAGAAGGTCGAGTACGCCGGCACGTCCGCGAATGAGAAGACCCTGAACAAGGGCCTCACGATGTGCGTGGATCACGACGACGAGGTCGGCGACGGCTGGCGCGAGATGTATGTCGGCCGCCTGATGCAGCGTTTGCTGCGCAACGAAGTCCGCCGGGCCACCGCCCTGCTGCTCGCCGCCGCGACCAGCGCCAGCAAGACGTGGAACAGCTCCGCCAATCCCGACGGCGATGTGCGCGCCATGCGCATCGCGGGGGCGGATAGCACGGGCATCACCGGCAACACCATCGTCTTCGGCGAAGCCGCCTGGGAACTCCGGCTCGACGCCTACGAAGCCGCCGCCAACACGTCCAGCTACGCGGGCCGCGCCGCTGCGATGACGAAAGAGCAGCTCGCCGCCAAGCTCGGGGCGGACCGCGTGGAAGTGGTCAAGGCCCGCTACCAATCCACCGCCACCGCCAAGGCCAACGTCCTCGGCAGCTACGTGCTCGGCTACTTCGCCGTGCCGGGTGTCGGCAAGGATGACCCGTCGCACGTCAAGCGCTTCGTCACCCCGACCGCCGGCGGCAAGTTCCGCGTTTATGTGGTCGAGCACGAAAAAACCACGGACATCACGGTCGAGCACTACTCGAACATCGTGATCACCACGAGCACCGGCGTGCGCCGTCTCGCGATCAGCTAACCCACCAGCCGCCACGCCGGCGGGGGTGTTGTTTCCCCCGCCGGCCTGTGGTGGACCGCATTGACCGCACTGACGCATGGCCTGGATTACTCCCACTGCTGACGACGTGAAGACGCGCCTGACTGGCGCGGAACTCGCGGCGTTCCGTACGGTCGCCCTGGCGTCCGGGCAGGCGGACCCGATCACCCAGATCATGCTCGATTGTGTGAACGAAGTCCGCGGCTATGTCGCCGCCGGGGGCTATGCCATGGGCAGCGCCGGCACGATCCCGCCGCAGACCCTTGCCCCGGCACTGGCCATCGTGGCCTATCGCCTCGCCACCCGCCTGCCGTTGAAAGTCAGCGACGACCGGCGCAACCAATACGAGGACGCCATCGCCTACCTCCGCGACGTGGCGGCGAAGAAGTCCCTGATCGAAACCGACGCCAGCGGCGAAATGGCCCCCGGCGCCACCAGCGCCGTGATCTCCAGCCGCGGCAGCACCCGCGCCGTCACCAGCACCGGGATGCGCGGCCTGTGAACCTCCTCATCCTCACCACCCTCATGGCCAGCCTTGTCACCTTCGCCCCGCTCGCCGACGCCATCGCGAAACTGAACGCGAAGACGCCCATCGGGTCCGCGCTCAAGACGGTGGACTGGGCGGAGATTCCCGCGCAGCTCCGCGAAACGGCGCAATTCAGCGCCGGCGTCGAGAGCGCCCGCGTGTTGCAGGCCATTCAGGATCGCATCAAGGCCGAGCTGAATCTGGAAACCGAAGACCTGGGCGACGGCAAAACCATCGGGTTCAGCCGCTCGCGCTTCATTGACAAGCTGCGCACCATCGCCCGCGAGGAAGGACTCACGCCGGCGGACCCGGACATTCAGGGCACCATCCAAGACATCACCAGCATCCCGCGCCTCGGGATGATCCACGACATTCAGACCGCCAAGGCCGAAGGCTTCGCCCGCTGGAAAGCCGACCAAGACGAGGGCGCGCTGCAGGCGTATCCCGCATGGGAATTCGTGCGCGTCGAGTCCCGCACCAAGGAACGCGAGGACTGGCCGTCCCGCTGGGCCGAGGCCGGGGGCGAGTTCTACGGCCGCCGCATGATCGCGGTGAAGGATTCCCCCGTGTGGGAGAAACTCAGCATTTTCGGCACGCCGTGGCCCCCGTTCGATTTCGGCAGCGGCATGGGCCTCGAGGAAGTGGCGTGGGATGAAGCCGTGCAGCTCGGCGTGATTCCCGCCAACGGCCACGTCGCCCCCGGCGGCCAAGCCTTCACCGACCGCCTCGAAGCCAGCACCGCCGGCCTGAGCGAAGAATTCCAAGACAAGCTGCGCGTGTTCTTCGGCGACCAGGTCGAGATCACGGGCGGGAAAGCTAAGTGGGCGGGCGTGGCGGAGGCGGGGAATGAGTTCAACCCGGATCAAGCGCGCGCGGAGGATGGGAAATGGATTGGTGGATCGGGATTCTCTGAAACCACTACCGAACGGGGCACCACTATCAAATCCCCGTTTGGGTATTTGCACGGCAAGATGGGGGAGGACGGTTTTAAGATTTCCACGGTGAACATCCCAAACGCTGCGGATCGCGGAAAAGGGCACGGGGTGGCGTTGTACGAGGCGGCGATCAAATTTGCGGGAAACAAACCTTTGCTTTCCGACACGACCGTGGAATTGCCGGCCGCCAAGATTTACGATGCGCTAGCGCGCCGTGGCTACAGGGTAGTTAAAAACCCTCGGGCGGTGGAAATTGATGCGGACGGCCCGGCCCTCTACGTCGAGGGCGGAAAGCTTTCGGACGCTGTTTTCAAGGTGTTCCCAAAAGGAGGTGGCGCATGAGCTTCACCACCACCGCCACCCTGCAACAGATCGGCAGCGATCCGCTGGACCGCGCCCGCGCGTTGGCGCGGCGGCCTGCGGTGCTCATGCAGACCGTCGGCAAGGAAGTTGCGGTCGAGTTCAAGACGCACTTCAAGGAGCGCGACCGCGAGGGCAACCGCCGCGGTTGGCCATCGCAACACTTCTGGCAGCGCGTGGCGAACAAGACGAGCCACCAGGCCGCGAGCGATAGCAGCGTCACCGTCACGGTCGCCAGCCCGGCCTTCGTTCACAAGATCACCGGCGGCACGGTCACGCCCAAAGCGGCGGGCGCGCTCGCCATTCCGCTCACGGCGGAAGCCTACGCCAAAAACGGCAAGGGCACGCTGCGCGAGAGTTTCCCCGGCCTGTTCGTGCTGCGGACGCGCAAAGGCGCGTGGCTGGTGCGCAGCTCGCTGGAGAATCGCGGGCAATCCCGCGCCCCGCGCGTCAAAGGCCAGCGCCGCGAGCGCGCCAGCGGCGTGCAACGCGAGCGGCTGGAATTCCTTTTCCGCCTCACCAAGAGCGTCACCCACCGGACCGACCCGCGCGCGTTGCCGGACCCGGCACGCATCACGGGGGCCATTGACCGCGCGATCACCGGCTACGCCGCCCGCAACCCCGGAGGTCTGGCATGAGCAACGCCATTGAACGCCTCCAGAGCGACGTGTACGGCTACCTGCTCGCCGATGACTTCTTCGCCACGGTCAACCTGCTCCTGATTTCCGAACAGCAGATCGACAGCGACATCGACGCCCAGATCGCCCTGTTCGTGGCCACGGCCGGGAAGAGTGGCGCGAGCATCGCGGTGCATCTGCCCACCGGACAGCCCGGCCCGGAGAACGTGGCTGGCCCCGAGTTGGAATTGCAGCTCGAGCTGTTCGTGTCGGTGAACAAGACTATTAACGAAAGCGCGGAGGGCACGGGCATCAGCGAGGGCGACCTCATTACGCGCGTCCTGCAATGCCTCCATCACCTCGGCGTCGGCCCGGCCACGCTGCTCGCCGGGCAGCCGGCCTTTGAGCCGTTTTTCAAGGGCGACGGCATCATGGTTCACCGCCTCACGTTCAAGCAGAGACTCAACCTCCCCGTGCTCGCCCGCGTCCGCCAACCCACCATCGTCAACGCCGCCGGCAGCATCACCCTGAACTGCGCCACCACCGGCGCGACCATCCGCTACACCGTGGACGGCTCGTTCCCCGGCACCAGCGCCACGGCCTACTCGGCCCCGTTCGCCACGCCGGCCAGCGGCACCCTTCTGCGCGTGTGCGCGCACAAGGCGGGCAGTCCGCCCAGCAACCTTTCGCAGATCACCGTGTAGAAAACCACCAACCCCAGACCCCAAACCCTAAACCCAAGCCCCTAATATGCCCCTCCCCACCATCATCCAAGGCCCCTGCAAAATCGTGCTCGACTCCGGTGACATCTACACCGAGGGCGACATCACCCTGAAACGCTCGCGTGAGACGTTCAATCCCAAGAGCCAGCTCGGCAATCTGGGCGCGCGGCTCAAGAGCGAAAAGGTCGTCCTCTCGTTCAAACCCGTCGGCATCCTCACCGCCGCGGTGTTTGGCAAGGTCTGCCCCTACGGCACCGCGGCGGAGACGGTGGCGTCCGGCGCGTCCGCGATGCCAGGCTTCCCGGTCTGCACCAAGACCGTGGTCGTGCATTCCATCATCCAAGACAACAAATGGACCTTCACCAAGGCGGGCGTGACGAAGATGCCCACGCTGAACCTCTCGGCCGGCAACACGGCCTTCGGCGACATGGAAATCACCTGCATCGGCGACGTGTCCAAACAGCCGGATGCCGCGGACTTCCTCGGGGTCATCAGCGCGACGGCCGAGTGGGGCACGGGCATGGCCGAGCAAACCATCGTCACCCTGCCGTGGTCGCTGGCGGTGGGCGGGCGCACCACGCCGTTTGACGCCGTGGGCGCGCAGGAGGGCTTCGAGCTGGACCCCGGCATGAGCGTGAAAGAGATCATGGACGAGAACGTGGGCATCGCCTCCATCGTGCTGGAAAACGTGGAGCCGAAACTCAAGTTCGCCCCGAACAACCTCACCAGTCTCCAGATCGACGAGCTGCTCGGCTGGGGCGTGGCGTTTGCTGGCAACGCCAACCTCAAGCCCGGTCAGGCCATCGGGCGCGGCTTCGGCACGGGGGCCAGTTACGCGGCGGAAAACTTCGTGCTCACCGCCACGGATCACGCGGGCCGGGTGCTCACGGTCTCCCTCTACGCGGCCGGCGCGCAGGATTACGACGCCACGTTCGGCGTGGGCACGCACCAGCACCGCATGGTACAGGTGGTCCCGCGGCAGGCGTTCACCAGCGGCGTGAAACAGAAGATGTTCGATCTCGCCATCGCCTAACATCGCCCCTCCCGTGAGCCATGGTCACCACGTTCTATTTGCGCTGGACGGTCCCCGCCGCCTCGTCGGGGGCCGTCCCACAACAGAATGGCATCGTGCTGGCCATCTCGCCGGAATACACCCCGATCGACACCAGCGGCGGCGGCATGGAGCAGGCCACCGAGCTGTTCAACCCGTCCTTTGCCAAGACCGCGCAGAGCTTTCCGCGGGGGCAACGGATGTTTCAGTTCCCGCTCAAGCTCAGCCGGAACTATCGCGACGCCGCCGCGGCCAACGGGCACAAGGCGGGGCATCTGCTCGAACTCCCGCCCAGCGATGCGCGGGTGAGCCTCTACTGCAACTCGGTCGGGGCGAGCAGCGGAAGCAACAGTTGGGGCCTGCTGAATTGTGTCCTCAAGTCGGTGCGCTGGACGGGCCAGAACGGCTCGGTGCTGGAATGGGAGTACCTCTTCGAGGGCGGCACGCTGGAGCAGCCGGCGACGACCAGCTTCACGGCCAGCATGGTCGGCAGTCTGCGGCGGTTTAATTCCACCTGATTCCTATGCCTGTCGCTGTCATCAAAGCCACCCTCCGCCTCACTTGCGATCAAGCCCAGTCACCGGGCGGGCTGGCGGACGCGCTCGGCGGGCCGGTCAAGTTCTGGCGCGGCAACCCGGTGCGCCTCCAGCTCCTGCTGAACAGCAACGGGGACATCGTGGACATTGACCAGTTCGCGAGCATCCGGGTCGAGGTCTTCGCCTCGCAGGCCGAAAACCTCGCGCCGCTGATGTCCGCCACGGTGCTCAAGGATGCCACGGGCTGGGATTCCGGCTGCACCGCGGACGACTGGACAGACCGCACCAGCGCCCACGCCTACGTGGATTTCTCGGCGGCGGAAACGCTGCTCGATCTCGACGGCGAGACGAGCGCGGACTTCTGGATCGTGGTGTCCGTGGCCCCGTTGGCGGACACCGCCCAGCGCGTGACGTTCGGCGGCGGCACGTTGACGGTCCATGAGGACGCGACGCCGGGCAGCGCGAGCGGCGCGATTCAGCCGGGCACGGTCATCCCGAACGGCGCGACCTACAACGGCTCCGGGGCCTACACGCTCGCGGTGACGGCCGGCCGGGTTTACCAATGGGAGCCGGGAGCGAATGACACCAACCTGGTCAACGGCACGATCACCTTGACCGCGAGCGGCGCGACCACGGCGCTCGGGAGCAGTGTGGTGCTGAATGGCACGCCCAGCGCCGCCGTGACCGCGACGGTGCGCGTCGGGGGCTTTTACACCGCGGACGACGTGGAAAGCATGTTCGCGCGGGTCACGGCGGGCAGCACGGACCCGAACGGCGCGGTGACGGGCAAGGCGGGCGATCTCTACCGGCAGAAAAGCGGGGATGCCTTCCAAATGTGGTATTGCGACGGCGATGGAGCGGGCGGGCGCGGGACGGTGTGGCTCTAACCTTTTGAGACGATGAAAAAGCTGATTTTGGTGCTGACTTTATTGACCGTGGTGACGCCGCTGACGCTCGGGGCGGCGGTGTTTGTGCTGCCGAACGCGGCGCGGGCGACGAACCTGACCTTGGTGGGCGGCTCGGCGACTGGCTTTACCAACACGGGCGGGATTTACACGAACCCGGCGATCACGGGTGGGTTGACCACGGGCGGCACGAATGTCAGCGGCTTGTTTTCCGCTTCGACGTTGGTGGGCGCCACGGTGTCCCTGATCACAAACACGGATTTGACGGCCTCGCGGGTGGTGGTGAGTGATTCAGCGAAACGGTTAACGAACAGCGTCACGACCGCTTCCGAAATCGCCTTTGTCTCCGGCGTCACCTCCGCCATCCAGACGCAGATGGACCTGAAAGCCCCGCTCGCCTCACCCACGTTTACCGGAGTGGTGCTGGTTCCAAGCGGATCAATCAGCGCGCCTTCGCTTGCCTCTTCAAGTTATACCAAACTCGGATTCTTCTGGGGTTCGACGTCGGTTTCTACAACCACCAACTTCATTTCGCAAGGTGGGCTGTCAGTGGGTGGGGTCACGCCGGCAAGCGGCATTGGAATAGCATTGCCGAACGCCGGGTGGCTGAACTGGCGGGATTCGGGCGGCACGGCGCGCAACGTGATGAGTATGGATTCCGCGAACAATGTTACCCTCCAAGGGACGACCGGCAGTGATGTTTACATCTTCCCCACCGCCACCAGCCCAACCGGGTTGGTGATCAAGTCGAATGGTAGAGTCGGGATTGGGACTGTGACTCCGAGTGAGGCATTGACCGTCAATGGTAACGTGCAGTTCAACAACGGAAACGATGTGTTTTTCTCCAGCGGTACCGGGACGGGAGACACCAAGTTGAATCGCAGCGCGGCGGGTACGTTGCGTGTCACCACCAACCTGACGGCGACGGGCGCGATCACGGCAACGACTACGTTGACGGCGGGCACGTTTCTCCAGCAGCCGGTGGGCGCCTCGGCGACGACGAGCAGGGCAGTCAGCGTGGTGAAAACCATCACCACCACGGTTTCCAATGTGGGCCTGACGGAGACGAATTTGATGACCGAAACCTTCCCCGCCTCCGGCCTCGCCGCGACGGGTGACACGGTGGAAATCCTCATGTTTGGCACCACGGCGGCGAACGCGAACAGCAAGACGGTGGCGGCGTATTTCGGGGCCACCAAGCTCGTGCAGAGCGCGGCCTTCACGACCAGCGCGGCGGCGTGGCGCATCGTGGGCACCATCACCCGCACGGGATTGGCGACGCAAGTGGCGTGCGCGACGGTGTTCGTGGATGGGGCGACGCCGGTGACGACTTACACCGCGCCCACGGAAACCCTCTCTGGCACGATCACCATCAAAGCCACGGGCACGGCCCCGACGGCGAACAGCGACATCACGCAGGTTTTCCACCGCAGCGAATTCAAACCCGGCAACCCCTGATCCCCATGAAACCCATCCTCACCTGCCTGCTCTGGCTATTGCTCGCGTCCGCCGCAACGGCGCAAAACATCACCGTCACGCTGACCTTCACGCCGGCGCAACAGGTCACCCTGAGCAACGCGGTGGACGCCGCCAACATCGCCGCCACCGAGGCGCACACGGTGCTGCTCGCGGATCGCGTGGCCGAGAATGACCGCCTGCGCGCCGCTGGTGCCGCCACCAACGCCCTGCCCGCCGCACCGGTGGCGTTGACCATCACCACCTACGTTCAGGGTTTCGCTGCCGGCGTGCTCACCACGACCCAACCGAGGCTCGATACCGAACTCGCCGACGAGGTGCGCCGCCGGGTCGGTAAGTTGACCCCGGCGGAATTGAAAGAACTCCGCCGCACCCTTCCCAACCGCCGGTAAGCCTCCCCCACCCATCCGCCTATGGCCGACGGCGAATATCAATTGCGGATCACCTCGGCCGCCGACCTCACGGGGGTCGAACGGGCGCAGGCGGAACTCGCGCGCCTCAAAGCCACGCTCCAAGCGTCCGGCGGTGACACGTCGGGCGTGGAGAAGATGCTGGACGGGTTGGCGGCCGCGTCGAACTCGAGCGAGGCGCAGGCGGCGAAGGCGGTGGCGGGCTGGCAGGCGGTGCGGGAGCAAATTTCCAAGCTGGGCGGGGACACCGGGCCGATTGATGTCGAGATCGGGAAGCAGCAGGCGAAGATTCAGGGGGCAGGGGACAAGGGGCAGGGGACAGGGGACAGGGGGCAGGAGACAGGGGCGGGGAACCTCACGGCGCTCCAGCAGTTCCGGGCGGCGGCGGCGGCGGCGGGGCAGGACACGCGGGCGCTCGATGCGCAGATTGCGGCGCTCCAAAAGACGATGGATGGCGGGGCGGGGAAGCGGTTGGTGGCGGACCTCGAGCGGCAGATCGTGGCGCTGAAGGCGGCGGGTCAAAGCACGGCGGCGCTCGATGCCCAGCTGGCGGCGGTGCGCGGGGTGGCGCCGCTGAGCGGAGTTGCGGGGGCTTTGCAATCTATCGGCAACGCGGCTGCACAACTGCCCGGCGGTGCCATTTTTGCGAGTCTCGGGGCGGGCGCGGGCATAACGGCGGTGGCGGTCACGGGTGTGACGGCGGCGCTGGCGGCGGTGAACCATGGGCTGGCGGAGTATGCGGACCGGCAGGCCGCCGTGGCGCGGGTGGATCAGCAACTCGCCAACGCCGGACGGCTCACGGGGGAATACCGGGAGCAGTTGCACGCGCTGGCGGAGACATTTTCATCGGTGTCGGGGATTGATGATTCTACGTGGCTCAAGGCGCTGGGGAAAATCCAGAGCAAGGACTCGACGGCGAACCTCGCGCACAACGCCGAGCTGCTGAAGAACATGGCGGCGCGCGTCGGGGACGTGGACACGGCGGCGACGCTGCTGTCGCGGGCGTTGGGCGGGAATTTTCAAGCCCTCTCGCGGTATGGCTTCCAAGTGGACGAGGGGGCGAGCAAGACGGAGAAGCTGAAGGCCATCATGGAACAGGCCGCCAAGGGTGGCGCTGGGGTCTATGAGGCTAACCTCCAGACCCTCACCGGCCAGAAACAGCGACTGGCCAACGCGAGCAATCAGCTCTGGGAGGGCGTGGGGCGGCTGGCGTTCCAGATGGGCCTCGGTGGCGGCACGGCGCAACTACTGGCCTCGGCCATCGAACGGATCACCAACCTGCTGCCGAAGAGTGACCCGATTCTGGACGCCACGGCGAACAAGTACGGCGTGTTCAGCGAGGCGGTGGCGCAGGCGACGGGCAAGGGCAAGGAGTTCGCGGACCATGCGGGCGACGGGGCGGAGGGGCTGAACACCACGGGCGACGCGGCGAAAACGCTGGTGGGGAATTTGGACAAGGCGACGGCCGCGATGGACGCCTACACCGCGGCCTCGCTGCGGCAGACGGATGAAGAGACGGCGCTGAAGGTGGCGCAGATCGAACGGCGGGAGACGGACACGGCCGCCGCCCAAGGGGGCAAACTCACGGCGCAACAGAAAGCGGGCTTTGAGCGCGAGAAGCTCACCGTGCGCACGGAGGCCACCAAGCGGAAGCTGGCCACGCAGGAATTTGCCGCCGAAAAGACCGTCGAGGACATCGAGGTGGAGCGGAAGAAGCCCGAGGCCGATTTGGCCAAGGCACAGGCCGAGCAGGCGAAGGCGGACGCGGCGATTCTCAAGCTGGCGGGCGATACCGGGGTGACGATGGAACCGGGGCTGAAGCCGTGGCAGCAGGCGGAGAAGGTGGACACGGAGGCGACCAAACTGCGCGCGGAACTGCTCGCGGCGCGGAAGGAACAGTCGGGGATCAAGGCTGAACAGGGGTCGATGTGGTATGCCGACACCTCGGTGCAGACCCGGCTCGACGATACGGCGCGGTTGGCGGAACTCAAGGCGTCCATTGCGGCGCTGGAGTCCAAGTTGAAACCGTTCGACACGGCGGCGCAGTCCGCGGGCGACCTCATGCGGCAATCCAAGGCCGCGCAGAAGGAAGTTGAGAAGCTGCAAGAAACCGTCGAGACACTGTACCGTAAGAGTCAGGAGAAGGCGCGGGAGTTGGCGCTGTTACGGCTCCAAAAGGGGACGGCGGACACCACCGGCGCCACCCAAGCGCAACAGGGGGCTACCAAGGAGGCCGGCGAACGGCGGGACGAGGAGAAGAAGAACCTCGACGAGGCCCTGAAACTGAACGAGACCCGCCTCAAGGTCGCCGCGCCGGGGCCGGAAAAGGATGCCCTCGCGAAAGAGCAGCGGCGAATCCAGGCGCGCAAGGTGGAGCTTGAGCTGATCGAGACGCCGGAGCCGACGCGCCGGCGGCAGATCGTGGAGCGGGCCGAGCGGGACGGGTTCACGGTGAACCAGCCCGCCGGTCGTCCGCCGCGCGTCACCAGCCAGACCGCGCCCGAGCAGGCCCGCACGGCCGCCGGCCCGCGCCCGGTCCAGACCGTCGCCCCGACGCCGGAGACGCCGATCCTTAATCCGCCCGCGGCGGCCCCACGGTTTGCCACGCCCGCCGAGGTCGCCCGCGCCCGGTATCTGGCGGACAACGCGGAACGCAACCGCCGGCACGCCCAAGACAAAGCAGAAAATGC
>JAURJO010000297.1 GCA_030832235.1 Verrucomicrobiota bacterium | reverse complement strand
TCAACACCAGGTCTCCGGAAACCAGCGTGGTCACCTGCTGGAGCCGCGCCTGCTCGGCGATCGCCAGCTGGGCCTCGGCGCGGGTGACGTCGATCTGCGTGGCGACTCCCGCGGCAAGCTGGTTGCGCGCGAGTTCGAGGATGCCGTTGGCCCGCTTGATGTTGGCGTCGAGAACCTCGAGACGACGCCGGTTCCGCAGGTTCGCGAAATAGGCCGTGGCGACGTCCGCCAATACCGTCTGCACCGTGGCAGCGTAAGTCGCCTGCGCGGCATCCGAGCCGGCCCGGGCAGCGTCAGCCGCCGCCCGCAGCTTGGGATCGAGGAGGGCGTAATTGCCGGTGAGCAGCGCGTCGAAACGGTTGGCCGGACGTCCGGACGTCACGACCACGGTCGCGATGCTCACACCCTGGGAGCGGCGCTGCTGGGCGGAAGCGTTGATTGTAGGCAGATTGGACGCCCGCGCTTGGTTGGCCGCCTCGAGGGCCTGCGCGGCGGACTCCCGGCCGAGCAGCACATTCAGGCTCACCCGCTCCACGGAACCGAGGGCCTGCTCAAGCGTGAGGGGCACCGGCTCCGCGGCCGGCAAACGGACGAATACCAGGAGGCCGAGCAGGGAAACGGACAGCGGGGTCTTGCGCATGGGACTCCCGAGGAAATCCCGGCGGTGAGCCGCGGCGCAAGCCCGGGGTTGCGAGTTGTCAGCCCCCGCAAAGCCCGTACGGTCCGCTCCTTCATGCGACTCGGCCTCGCCCAGTTGAACACCACGGTCGGTGACCTCGCGGGAAACCGCGCCCGGATCCTCGACGCTTACCGGACCCTCGTGGCCCGCGGCGCCGAACTGGTGGTTTTTCCGGAGTTAGTCGTGTGCGGTTATCCGCCCCGGGATCTGCTGTTCAAGCGCCGCTTCGTGCCGGATGTGGCGGAATCGCTCGCCGCGATCGCGCGGGAGATCGGCGACGTGCCGGCCTTGATCGGGACCGTGGAGGCCAACCTCGCCGGGCGCGGCCGGCCGTTCTTCAACGCGGCCGCGTTCTGCCACCGCGGAGCGGTCTCCGCCACGGGGCGCAAGTGCCTGCTCCCGACCTACGACGTGTTCGACGAAGACCGCTACTTCGAGCCGTCCCCCGCCCCGACGGTCGTCATCCACGCCGGCCGCCGTATCGGCATCACGATCTGCGAGGATATCTGGACCAACCCAGCCCTCGGCACCCGTCGGCTCTACACGGGGCGCACTCCCCTCGAGCACCTCGTCGCTGAGCGCTGCGACCTCGTGGTGAACCTCTCCGCGAGCCCCTGGCACGAGTCCAAGGCCGACGTCCGAAACTCCCTCGTCGTCACGGGCGCGGCCCGCGCGCTCGGCTGCCCGGTTGCTTACGTGAATGCCGTCGGCGGCAACGATGAACTCATCTTCGACGGGCGCAGCGTGGTGTGCGACGCCCATGGCACGATCACGGCGGGACTCGCGGCGTTCGCCGAGGAGCTGTGCGTCGCCGAACTGCCTGCGGGCGGCGCCAAGACTGCCGTTTCGCTCCACGCTACCTTCGCCCAGGATCCGCTGAAGGACATGTTCGACGCCCTTGTCCTCGGCCTGCGCGACTACGCCGCCAAGAGCGGCTTCAAGCGCGCGCTGGTGGCGCTGTCCGGCGGCATTGATTCCGCGGTGGTGGGCGTGATCGCCGCGGCCGCCTTCGGGCCGGAGAACGTCATCGGCGTCTCCCTTCCCTCCGCCATTTCCTCCGGTCACTCCCGCGACGACGCGCGCGTGCTGGCCGCCAATCTCGGCGTCCGCTTCGAGACGATCGGAATCGCCGAGGCGGTCGCCGCGTGCGAGTCGGCGCTGGGGCCGGTTTTCGCCGGCCGCCCGAAGGACGTCACCGAGGAGAACATCCAGGCACGGGTCCGCGGCGTGCTCATGATGGCGCTCTCGAACAAGTTCGGAGCGCTGCTACTCACCACGGGCAACAAGAGCGAGATGGCGGTCGGCTACTGCACGTTGTACGGCGACATGTGCGGCGGCCTCGCGGTGATCAGCGACGTGTTCAAGATGCAGGTCTACGCCCTCGCCCGCTGGATCAACCGCGAGCGCGAGATCATCCCCGTTTCCTCGATCGAGAAGCCGCCCAGCGCTGAACTGCGTCCCAACCAGACCGACCAGGACAGCCTGCCGCCCTACGACGTGCTCGACGCCATCCTGAAGGGCTACGTCGAGGAGGGCCTCTCGCGGCGCGACTTGGTCGAACGCGGCTTCGCCGCCGACGTCGTCAACGACGTCGTCCGCAAGGTCGACCTCAACGAGTACAAGCGGAAGCAGGCCGCGCCCGGCCTGAAGATCACGCCGCTCGCCTTCGGCGTCGGCCGCCGCATCCCGATCGTGCAGCGCTACGTGAGCTGACGCGCCCCCGCCTTTCATGTCCCAGACCGCCTCCGAGCAACTCTTCGCCCGCGCCCGGGAACTTATTCCGGGCGGCGTGAACTCGCCTGTGCGCGCCTTCCGTTCCGTCGGCGGCGCGCCGTTTTTCGTGAAGGCCGCGCGTGGCGCGCGTCTCGTCACCGCCGACGACCGGGAGCTGGTCGATTTCGTCTGCACTTGGGGCCCGGCCATCCACGGGCACAATCACCCGCGCATCCGCGCCGCGATCGCGGCCGCCTTGGAGCACGGCACCTCGTTCGGCACGCCGAACCCGCTCGAGGTCGAGATGGCGGAGCTGATCACCCGCTTCGGCCCGTCCATCCGCAAGGTCCGCATGTGCAGCAGCGGCACCGAGGCCACGATGTCGGCCATCCGCCTTGCCCGCGGTTTCACGGGCCGCGACAAGATCATCAAGTTTTCCGGCTGTTATCACGGGCACTCCGATTCGCTGCTGATCAAGGCCGGCTCCGGAGCGCTCACGCACGGCAATCCCGACAGCGCCGGTGTGCCGGCGTCGTTCGCGCGCGAGACGATCGTCCTACCCTACAACGACCGCGCCGCCCTCGAGCAGGCCTTCGCCGCCCATCCGGGGCAGATCGCCGGCGTCATCATCGAGCCCTACTGCGGCAACGTCGGCTTCATCATGCCGGATCCC
>JAURJO010000296.1 GCA_030832235.1 Verrucomicrobiota bacterium | reverse complement strand
GCGGGCGCCGGCGCGCTTCGAACGCGTGGACCCGCAGCCGCCCGGCGGGGCGGCCCAGCTGACGGCGTTCGGACCTCACCTGCTCGCGGGCAACGGCAACGACATCTTCGCGCGCACCGCCGCCGGCGGCTGGGAGCGCATCGCGCAGCTCCGCGGCCTGGCCCACCTCGTGATGCTCGACGAGCGGCGGTGTTTCGCGATCGGCACCTCGGCGATCGCCCTGCTGGAGCGGAGCGACGGCCGCTGGACGGAACCGGTGCCGCGCATCCCCGGCCTCCCCCACGCCTACGGGGTGCACCGCACCGCGCACGGCGTCTGGATCGAGATGAGCGGCGACGGTGTCGCGCGCGTCGCTCGCCAGGGCGACCGGCTCGAGCTGATGGTCCTGCGCAACGAGGAGTGGACGAAGGCGCTCTGGGTGAACATCGGGGTCGTCGGCGACACCGTGGTGCTCAGCCCGATCGGGGAGCCGCGGCGGTTCTTCGACGAGCAGACCGGCACGTGGTGCCAGCGGCCCCAGCTGGCCGGGCTGCTCGACAGCTCCGCCCGCTGGCTCTCGCGGGTTTGGCAGGACGAGAAAGGCACGCTCTGGGCCGCGCACCGCGAGGGTTTGGTGCGCTTCACCCCGTCCGGCGAAGGCTACGTCGCCGACCGTTCGACATACGACCTCATCAACGACCGCTATCCCGAGGTGCGTGTGCTGCCGGGCAACGACCTCTGGGTGACGGCGAGCCGCTCGCTGCACCACGTCGAGGATGTGGCGGAGCCGGCGGCGCCCGCGCTCGCGCCCCCGGTGCTGGTGTCGCTGATGGACACGCGCCGCAACGTCGAGCTGCTGGCCAAGCGCCTCCAGCACGAGCCGCTGCGTCTGACCTTCGGGCAAAACAGCCTCACGTTCCGTTTCTTCTCCGGCAGCTACGCCTGGCGGCGGGCGCCGACCTACGAGTTTCGCCTGAACGCCACCGAGCCCTGGACCACGCTCGAGACCGGCTCGCTGCTGCCGTTTCCCAACCTGCGCGACGGCAAATACCGGCTGCAGGTGCGCGCGACGGACGACAGCGCGGCGCTCGGCCCGCCCCTGACGTTTGCCTTCGAGATTCTCCCGCCGTGGCACCGCACCTGGCCGGCCTACGCCGGCTACGCCGCCGTGGTGCTGCTGGGCGTCCTCGGGGTCACGCGCTGGTCGGGACACCTCGCGCGCCGCCGCAACCGCGTGCTCGAGGAAATCGTGCGCGAACGCACCCGCGAACTCGAATCGACGATGAGCAAGCTCAACGAGGAGACGCGGGTCGGCGCGACCCTCGCCGAGCGCGACCGGCTGGCGGGCGAGATCCACGACAGCGTGCAGCAGGGGCTCAGCGGCGCGATCCTCCAGCTCGACACCACCCTGAAGCAGCCGCAGGTGCCCGCGGACCTGCGCAGCCGCCTCGCCGTCGTGCGCAACATGGTCTCCTACGCGCGCCAGGAGGTGCAGCACACCGTGTGGGACATGGCGTCGCCGTTGCTCGAGGGCAACGACCTCGGCGAGGCGTTGCGCAAGCTCACGGGCTTCACCGCGTCGAGCACGCTCGTGCCCGCGGTGGCGGTGACCGGCACGCCGGTCGACCTGCCCCGGCGCACCACGCACCACCTGCTCCGCATCGCCCAGGAGGCGACGACCAACGCCGTGCGCCACGCCGCGGCCGGCCACGTCACCATCCAGCTCGACTACGGGGCGACGGAGGTCGCGCTGACGATTACCGACGACGGCGCGGGATTCCAGCCGGACGACGCATTCAACCGGCCCGGGCACTTCGGCCTCACCGGCATGCGCGGCCGCGCCAAGAGCATCGGCGGCGATCTGACGATCCGCAGTGCACCCGGCGCGGGCACGTCGATCCGGATCGCGCTGCCCCTGCCTTCATTTTCATGACCCCCGCCACGCCGAGACCCGCCGCGCCGCCCAAGAAGATCCGCATTTTGCTGGTGGACGACCACGCCGTCATCCGCATGGGCCTCACGACCGCCGCCGGCGACGCCCCGGACATGGAGGTCGTCGCCGGGGTCGAGACTGGGCGCGAGGCCGTGGACGCCTTTCGCCGGCTCCGGCCCGACGTCGTCGTGCTCGACCTGCGGCTGCACGGCATGGGCGGCATCGAGACGATGCAGGCCCTGCGCGAGGAGTTCAAAGACGTGCGGATTCTGATCTTCAGCAGCTTTGCCAAAGGGGAGGAGATCTTCCGCGCGATGAAGGCGGGGGCCGCGGGTTTCGTTTTGAAGGACATGCCGCTGGAGCGGCTGCTCGAGGCGATCCGCATCGTGCACCGCGGCGAACAATACATGCCGCCGGAGATCGCGATGCGCGTGGGCGAGCGCCTGCTCGCGCAGCTGTCGCCGCGCGAGATCGAGATCCTCCACCTGCTGGCGCGCGGGCGCAGCAACAAGGAAATCGCGGCGCAGCTCGGCGTCGTCGAGGGCACGGTGAAAATCCACATCACGAATATTTTCAGCAAACTGGGCGTGAACGACCGCACCCAGGCGCTCATCGAGGCCGTGAAACGCGGCATCGTGCAGATCGACTAAGCGCGACCGGCCGCGCGCGCCGCCGGCGACTATGACTGCGGACATACCTTCGGTTATGTCCTAAGTTTCCTTCCCGGACCGTCCGGCCGACGGCACACAACAGCCCGCGGTTTTCCGCCGCCCCTGCCTTCACCCCCCCTGTAGCCCCCGTTCGGTTCGCGTCGGCGCGCGCAGGCGCCGCGACCGTCCTCCCCGATCTCCGATGAAATCCTCGCTCCTCCTTCTCCTGGCGGCCCCCGCCGTCGCCTTCGCCCAGGAGACCAAAGAAACCAAGCCGCCGGCCGACGATTGGAAGCCGATCTCCTACGTCGCGCCCGGCCAGCAGTTCCCCCAGCTCAACTCCGAAAACCGCGCCCGCTTCCGCATCGAGGCGCCCAACGCGAAGGAGGTCGGCGTCAGCCTCGGCCGGCCCCTGACCGTCACGAGGGAGGCCGACGGCGCGTGGACCGTGATCACGTCGCCGCTCGTCGAAGGGTTCCACTACTACCAGATCATCCTCGACGGCGCGCGCGCGGCCGATCCCAACACCACGACCTTTTTCGGCTCGAGCCGCTGGATGAGCGGCATCGACGTGCCGTCGGACGACATGGAGTTCTTCGCCGCCAAGGACGTGCCGCACGGCACCGTGCGGGAGCAGACCTACTTCTCGAGCGTCACGAAACAGTGGCGCCGCTGCTTCGTCTACACGCCCCCGGGCTACGACAAGAATCCGGCCGCGCGCTACCCGGTGCTCTACCTGCAGCACGGCGCCGGCGAGGACGAGACGGCGTGGTCCGTGCAGGGCCGCGCGGGCTTCATCCTCGACAACCTCATCGCCGAAGGAAAAGCGAAGCCGATGCTCATCGTCATGGACAACGGCGGCGGTAGCGCGCTCTTCGCGCGCCCCCGGCCCGGTCGCGGCGGTCCCGGCGGCAACTCGCTGGTCGCGCCCAACGCGACGGTCGCCGCTCCCACGGGCGGCACGGCGCCGGCGGCGGCGGCTCCGCCGGTCGCGGCCACCCCCGCGCCCGCGGCGGCAGCGGCCGGTGCGGCGCCGGCCGGAGCTCCTCCCGGACCCGGCGCACCCGGTGGCCCGGGTGGGCGCGGTCCGGGCGGCATGAACTTCAGCGAATTCGAGAATATCCTCCTGAAGGACATCATTCCGTTCATCGACGCCAACTACCGCACGGTCGCCCACCGCGAACAGCGGGCGATGGCGGGTCTCTCGATGGGCGGCATGCAGACGCGCAACATCGGCTTGTCGCACTTGGACACCTTTTCCCACATCGGTATTTTCAGCGGCGGCACCCTCGGCGATCCGAAGGCCGCGACCGGTCCGCTCGCCAAGCCGGAGGAGTTCAACCGCCTCGTGAAGGCCGCGTTCGTCAGCTACGGCGAAGCGGAGAACGGCTCGAAGACGCTGAAGGACTACGCCGACTCGCTGCAGGCGGCCGGCATCAAGAACGTCCACACCTACATCTCGCCGCGCACCGCCCACGAGTTCCTCACGTGGCGCCGCAGCCTGCGCGAGTTCGCCCCGCTGCTCTTCCGCGAATGACCATGAAACGGCTCCGCCTGCTGCTCGCCCATCTCGCCGCGACCGGGGCGGCCCTCGCCGCCGACGTGACCGGCGTCTGGACCGCCGAATTCGACACCCAGATCGGCCGGCAGAAATACCGCTTCACCCTCAAACAGGACGGCACGACCGTCACCGG
>JAURJO010000295.1 GCA_030832235.1 Verrucomicrobiota bacterium | reverse complement strand
TAGAACCGCCGGACGCGGCTCCTGCTTGAGATCCAGCTCCACGCGCACCGGCACCGCGTTGCGCGCCGCGGCGGCCGGGAGATTGGGCGGAAGATGCAGGCGAAGCATGTGGAGCGTTCGCAGTGCGAGGGGCCGCGCCGGCGGGGCAACGCGAAAATCGGCCGCGACGAGTATCCGGATTGGTGCTCCGTCGCGTTCCGTGCGGTTTGTTCCCGCGTTTTTTTGCAAAAAGATCCGCGCCGATGAATCCCGCGGGAACCCGCGGGGTCTTAACCCGGCGTGAATCCACAGCCTTGGTCAGCGACGTCCGTCGTGCGCCATTGGGGCGCGATCTGCCTGGTGCTGGGCCTCGGGTGTGCCGCCGCCTCCGCCTCGGAGCGAGCGGCCGTCCTGGAGGCGATCCATCAAATCGAAAACCCGCGCAATGTCGCGCGACCCGGGCCCCGCGGCGAACTGGGCGCGTACCAGTTCCGCGCGGAGACGTGGCGGATGCACACCGCGCTGCCCTTCGCCCGGGCGATCGAGCGCGCCTGTTCCGACGTCGTCGCGGAGCGGCACTACGATTGGCTCCGGCGCGGCCTCGAACGGGCGGGGTTGCCGGCGTCGGCTTACCAGGTGGCGCTGGCGTGGAACAGTGGTCTGCACGCCGTGATCACGGGCCGCGCTCCGCCCACCGCTCATCGCTACGCCGAGCGGGCCGCCAACCTCGCGGCGGCGCTCCACGCGGAGCGCCGGCTCGCCGCGCGTTGAGCACCGTTACTTCCGTCCCGCGGCCCGCACCGACGGTTTCGCCTCCGGATGGCGCGCAAGGATCTCACGCAGGCGCGCGAGCGACTGCGGCTCCTTCGTGGCCCGATTCTCGCTTTCGAGCGGATCAGCCTCGTAGTCGTAAAGTTCGAATTCGGCGGAGCTGGGATCATCCCCGGGAGTCTTCCACTCGACCAACCGGTAGCGCTCGGTTCGGATCGCGCGGCCGATGACCTCGCGACCCTGACGCGTGCGCGGGAACGCGTGGTAAACGTGGTCCTTCACCTTCGCGGCCGGATCGCGCGCGACGGCGGCCAGGCTTGTGCCGTCGATCGGTTGCGGTCCCGCGGGTCGCGGAAGGCCGGCGAGCTCGGCGAGGGTGGGAAAGATGTCGACGGTTTCGGCCGGCGTGCGAGTGCGGGCGCCGCGCGTGACGCCGGGACCGGCGAGGATCAGCGGGATGCGGTTGGCCTCCTCGTAGTTGGTGTGCTTTGTCCAGAGTCCGTGGGTGCCGAGGCTGAAACCGTGGTCGCCCCAGAGCACGACGATGGTGTTTTCCTCCAGCCGCAGCTCCCGCAGCGCGTCGAGCACGCGCCCGATCTGCGCGTCAACGTAGCTCGTGCTCGCATAGTACCCGTGGATGAGGCTGCGCTGCGTGTCCTCGTCCACGGGCGGGCGCTCGGGCAGGGGGGTGTAGTTGTTCAGTTCCCCGAGCGGAGGTTTGGGCGCGTAGGGCGGTGCCCCCGCCGGTACCGTGGTGTGGGCGGCGAGGGGAAACGCCGCGCGGTCATGCAGGTCCCAGTATTTTTTCGGCGCGGAAAACGGGAGATGCGGACGCACGAAGCCCGCCGCGATCAGGAAGGGTTGCGCGCGATTCTTGGCGGCGCGGAGGCGGCGAATGGTTTCCTCCGCCACGCGGCCGTCGGCGTAACGGTCGTCGGGAACGTCGGGGCTTTCCCAGGCGGCCCCGCGGGGAAGGTCCCGGATGGGCACGCCGGTTTCGGCATTCTCGAAGTAGGCTTCCTCGCGAGTCAGGCGCGTGCCGGGTGCCGCGGGTAGCGCGTACTCAATGACCTTGTCCGTGAAGTGCGGCACCGAGAACGACGTCGGGTCGCCGCGGTTGCCGTGCCCGATGTGGAACACCTTTCCGAGCGACTCCGCGCGGTAGCCGTGGCGTTCGAAGTGCTGCGGCAGCGTGACGGCGCCGGGGATGAAGTCGCGGAGGTTGTTTCCGAGCGCATAGAGGCCGGTCGAGGTGGAGCGGCTGCCGATCAGGAGGTTCAACCGCGAGGGCGCGCAGACGGCCTGGTTGCAGTACGCGAGGTCGAATTGCAGTCCGCGCGCGGCGAGCCGGTCGAGGTTGGGTGTCTTGGCGAGCTTATCGCCGTAGGACCCGGTGGCGGGCTTGAGGTCATCGACGAGGATGAGGAGGACGTTGGGGCGGGGAGTTTCCGCGGCGCTGGCGTTGGCAATCACGGTCGACGCGAGGGCGCCGATAAGAGAGAACAGGAGAAGGTGTTTCATCGGCGCGAGTGGTCAGGGTTTGACGTCGAGGAACCGCCAGGAGGCGCGGTGATTCTTGGGCAGGGCTTCATTCGTGAGATTCGCCCGAACGAGTTCGATCGGGATCGGACCGCCGCGTAGGATGCGATCGTGAAATTCCTTCGTGCCCATTCGGCCGGACTTCACGAGTTCGGTGTGCAGTGCCCGGAGTTGGATCGCCCCCATCATGTAGGCGACCTGATAGAGCGGGGAATAGCTGCCGTTGAACGAGCGGCGCACCTCGCCGGTCGCGGTGTGGCGGTCATGTCCGACTCGCTCGACGAGAAAGTCGATGCACTGTTCCGGCGTCCAGCGACCGAGGTGGAAATTGAGCGAGAATAGGATCCGCGCGCAGCGGTGGCTGCGCCAGAAAAGCATTCCGCCGCGCTCCTCCGGAGTTCGCGGGAAACCGATATCCCAGAGCTGGAACTCCCACCAAAGCGCCCAGCCTTCGATCCAGAACGGCGTGGAGAACAGCTGCCGGTGCGGCTGGAAGCGGCTGAGGTGCCAGCCCTGCAGGTGATGCCCGGGGATCAGTTCATGGTGAACCGTTGCCCGGCAGAAGTGGCGGTTGTTGGCGCGCAGGCTGTCGAGCTTGCCGGCGTGGTCCATCGTGTCCGTGGGGAACGAGACCTGGATCGTCTCCCCGCCGAGAAAGAACGGGGCGATCTTCTGCCGCTCGGGCGTCATCATGGACATCCGGAAGGTGTCGATCGCGTGCGGGGCAACCGTGACGAGGTCGCGTTGGGTCACGAACGCGATCGCCTCGTAGGCCTGCTCGGCGATCAGCGCGGGCTGCTCGCCCGGCGCCACATGGTCGCGCTTGATGCGCTCCAGCGCGGCCTTCCAGTCGTCGCCCAGCCCGAGATCGCGCGCGACCTTGCGCCATTCCGCCTCGCACCAGGCGAACTCCCGCTCCGCCGCCGCGATCAGCTCCTCGGGTGTGTAGGGGATCATCTCGTTCGTCAGATCCGCGCGGAGTCCTTCCGCGCCGATCGGATCGCCGACGATCGGCTCGTCGTCGCCCTCCTTCTGGCCGAGCACTTTTTCCCGGAGAAATTTCGCGTACGCCTCGAGGGCCGCGACGGCCGTCTTTTGCGGCTCGCGCATCCACCAGCCGAACTGCGGGTCGTACGTGTGGTAGTGGTCGAACCAATTCCGCAGCGACGCGACCAGGTCCGTCGTGCGCTGCGCCGCGCGGAGCACCACCGACCGCGGCGGCCGGTTCGTGCCGGCGGGTTCGAGCTTTGCGCGCAACTCCTTCACCTGGGCGGCGAGACGCGCGAGCTCCCCGGCCGCCGCCGCGTGGTCGATGGGGCGAAGGGTGCGGCGAGTCTCCTGCAGCGCGGCCACGGTGGCGGCGAACGGAACCAGGTCCGCCATCTCGCGGTTACGCCCATCGGCTCGGTCATTGAGCGCCGTCTGGTGCGTCACATGCTGCCGCAGCAGATGCCAGTCGAGGCGGGCGCCGGCGGCGAGGGAGTCATAAGGCAAGGCGTCGAGAGCGTTGAGCCAGGCGCGTTGAAACTCCCCTAGCCGTCGCAGGGTGAGCTCGGACCCGGGCACCGAGTAAAAACGCAGGAGGGCGTCGCGGTCCTGGGTGAAGTGCTCGACGACCTCGCGGAGATTCCCCGCGCCGGGACGCACGAGCTGCGCGAGCGCCGGCACGTAGTCAGTCGCGGGACGCTCGCTCTGCGCGGGCTGGCCGTGGCGAAAATCCGCCGGAGCGGCGGCATGCGCCCCGGCGGCGAGCGCGAGCGCGATGCCAAATCGGTAGTGCTTCATGCGGTGGGGAGAGAAGTCGGGAGACGGAGCGTGCTAGCGACGCAGGGCAAGCCGAAGCGTGGGCGAGGCGGAATCGGCCGCAGGGTGCGAGGATCCGGCGCCATTCGCGCCGATCGCCTCGAAGAAATACTCGAGGCTATCCGCGCCGTTCGAAAGTGGCAACGGGACACTCGCCGAGTGAATGCCGTCCGGGCCGGCCTCCATCGGGAAGGAATGAAAGCCGCCGGTCGCCCCGCGGACACTGACCGCGACGCGCAGCATCCCGGCTGGTGCGGCGACTGAGGCGCGGAGACGGATGGGCGCGTCCGGGAGCAGTTGCGGCGGCACCGGGGTGACCACGGGGGCCTCGAGTTCCACCGCGGATTTCGGACGCCAGACCCTTTCCTGCAACACGGCGGCGTCGGGAGGACAGCATTGTTCCTCGAGGTCACGCAGGCTGGCCTCTAGCCGGAGCAGCTCGGCTCTCCAATCGGCGGCGATCCGGAGGCTTCGATCCGGTCCGGATGGCGTTTCGACGGGGGCGGACTCCGCGATTTTCACGAGTTTTTTCCAATGCTCCACGGCGTCTTTCTCCGCATACGTCGCCGCGACGAGCTCGGCGACCCGCAGGCCGCGCAGGAAGAGGTTGTAGTGGATCGCCGCCTCCAGGCGCCGCGCGTGGAAGTGGCCGAGCTCCGCAATCACACGCAGGTCGTGTTGCGGCCGCGCAGGGGTGCGTTCGCCAGCTACGGTTTTCGCGTCGGCCGTTATCATGGCAGCCTGCTGGCGGAGAAACGCCGCGGTTCCCTCGGGCGTCAGGCGTGCCGTCGGGGAGCCGGCGAGGGTGCGGCGGGCGAACTCGGCGGTGCTCTCGATCCGGATCGGATCCGCGGTGACGGCGGCGGCGTAGCGGGAGAGGGGATTTGCGCCCGAGCGTCCCGGGGCGGGTTCGCCAACGGGGGCGCGCACGTGGAGATCGATGCGGAGGAGAATCGAGCGGGCGGCCGTCTCGGCGGAATGGTTCGCAGGCGCCGCCGCCGGCGCGTGGGAAAACGCCGTGAGGGCGAAAAGCAGGGCCGTCGAGGTCCGGCGCATCGGGTGACTTTGCGTGGCCGGGAGCAGCCGCGGCAAGCACCGCCTCCGAGCGCAGGGCGTTTTCCCGCGTGACGAGTCCCGTAAGGACCGGTTGCCTCGCCGCATGACGCCACCCCGCATCATCCCCGCCCTGTGTTTCGCTTGTTTGGTCTGCACTCCGCTGGCGGCGCAGAAACCGCCGGCGCCGCCCTCGGCCGACGCCGCGCGGCTCGGTTTCGACCCGGCGCGACTGGGTCGTCTGGATGCGCTCATGCAGCAGAGCGTCGACCAGGAGCGGATCGCTGGCGCGATCATGTATATCGCCCGCGACGGGCAGCCGGCGCATTTTCGCACCTACGGGCGCATGGATATCGAGGCGCGCAAGCCCATGGCTGCCGACGCGATCTTCCGCATCGCATCGATGAGCAAGGCGGTGACGAGCGTGGCGGTGATGATGCTCTACGAAGAAGGCCGCTTCATGCTGCACGACCCGGTGGAGCGTTACATCCCGTCGTTCCGCAACGCCGTGGTGGCCGTGGCGGCGCCGAAGGGCGCGCCGGCCGGCACGAAGTTCACGACGGAAAAGGCGCGGCGCCCGATCCAGATCCGCGACCTCCTCACGCATACGGCCGGTCTGACATACGGCGACGGGCCCGCCGTGGATTCGTACAAGGCCGCCGGGCTGCATGGGTGGTATTTCGCGGACAAGGATGAGACGCTCGCGGCCGTTATCGACCGTCTCGGGCAACTCCCGCTTCACGCGCATCCCGGAGAGAAGTATCAGTACGGCTATTCCACCGACGTGCTCGGACGTTTGGTGGAGGTGATTTCCGGAATGTCGCTGGACCGGTTCTTCGCCGAACGGATCTGCGGGCCGCTGAAGATGACCGACACCTGCTTCTTCCTCCCTCCGGAAAAGGAAGGGCGCCTCGCCAAGGTGTACGGCATCGAAGGCGGAAAACTCGTGCCGGGAGACCAGGGTCATTACGTGTCCGGACCGCGGAAGTGTTTCTCCGGTGGCGCCGGGCTGCTTTCCACGGCGCGGGATTACGGGCGCTTCCTGCAGATGCTGCTCAACGACGGGGAGCTCGAAGGCGTGCGCGTGCTTAGCCGGAAGTCGGTCGAGCTGATGCGCGTGAGCCACACCGGCGACAAATACACGGGCGACACCGGCGCATTTGGACTCGGGTTCTGGGTCAACACCGACATGGGCCGCACCGGCGAAATAGGCACGCTCGGCGCCTACGGCTGGGGCAGCGCCTATTACCCGCAGTACCTTGTCGACCCCAAGGAACGCATCGTGGCGTTTTTCCTCACCCAGTTACGTCCCGCCGGTGGCGGGGATCTCAACCAGAAGTGGAAGACGCTGATGTACCAGGCGCTG
>JAURJO010000294.1 GCA_030832235.1 Verrucomicrobiota bacterium | reverse complement strand
GGCTTCGCGGCGATCTCGATCGCGGTGGAGGGGCAGACCGATGTGCGCATCCCGGGCGCACCGGCTGGCGCCCAATGGCAACGCCACGCCTGGGCGGGTCCGGCACGGAAGGGCATCTATGGCGATGCGGCGGAACCTCTGTCGGACCAGTGGATGTATCACGCGGTGGCCGCCACCGTGCTGGCGAACTCGCTCCTGCGCTCGCTGCCGGAAGTGGATGCGGCACGGGTGGGCCTCTGCGGCATCTCGTGGGGCGGCATCATCACCTCGACGGTCGTGGGGATCGATGCGCGGTTCGCGTTTGGGATTCCGATCTACGGCTGCGGCGCGCTGGCCGGGGCCCCCAACCAATACGGCCGCGCCCTCGGAGACCAGGCGCTCTATCGCGAAGTCTGGGAACCGTTGCTCCGCTTGCCGCAGGCCAGGATGCCGCTGCTCTGGCTCACCGGACCGCGCGATGCGCATTTCCCACTCGAAGTCCAACAGGCGAGTTACCGGGCCGCCCCGGGTCCGCGGATGGTGGCCGTGCCGTTCGACATGAAACACAGCCACCCTGCGGGCTGGAATCCGCCGGACAGCTATGCCTTCGCCCGGGCGATCGTGGATGCAGGCCGACCCTGGGCGCGCGAAGTGGCGCAGGAGCGACGGGACGGCTTGGCGCAGGTTGAGTTCGAAGTCGGGAAGCCCGTGCAAACGGCAAAATTGATCTTCAAACGCAATGCCGATTGGGAGCAGGCGTCCGCGCAATTGGCGACGGAGGCGGGCCGGGCGCGCGCGTCCGCAACCGTTCCGAACGGCACCTCGGCGTATTACTTCAATCTCGACGTCGATGGCCTCACGCTCAGTTCCGAGGTGCAGTTGCTCGCGGCCGCTTCGGCTCCGGTGGCATCAGGCGCCGCGGCTCCGCAAGCGATCTTCCCCGGCTTCAGCTGGGATCGCGTGCCGCTCAATATCCACTTTGGCAAGCGCACCAGCGACCTGACGGACGCGGAGATCGATTTTCTGGCGAGCCATAGCCGCTTCATCGCGTTGGAGAAAGGTCATGGCGCGGGGGTGCACGGCAGCACGGAGGCCGGCATCGCCGACTCGGCCCGCCGGATCAAGCAGCGCAATCCCGCGGTGAAGGTGATGTTCTACCTCAACGCCTTCATCAACTGGCCCGGCTACGCCGCGCAGCGGACGTATCGCGACGAATGGACGCTGCGTGACGCCCGCGGCGAAGTCGTGCGGCACCCTTCCGGCACCCCGCGCCCCGATCCTTCCCAGGCCGACTTCCGCGAGTGGTGGTCGGAGATCGTCGCGGCTGCGCACCGCGAAACTCCCCTCGACGGGCTCTTCGCCGACGCGCTGCCACAGGCGCTCTCACCCGCGCTCGCCCGGCAGGTCGGCCCCGAGAAGGCTCGGGAGGTCGTCGCCGGCCTGCGAGAGATGCTGGCGCTCACGAAGCGCAAGTTGGGCGCCGGCCGCATCGTGCTCGTCAACGGCACCCGCACCACCGACTTCCGCGGGATCCTCGACTGGGAGGGGATCGACGGCGTGATGATCGAACACTTCGCGGCCTTCGGAAAGGAGGGCGCCGCCGACATCAAGGCCGACCTCGACACGCTCACCCTCGCGGCGGAGCGCGGGAAGTTCGCCGTCGTGAAGGGATGGCCGGGCTTCAACTGGCTCGACCGGCAGATGATGGCGCGCCCCCGGACCGAGCTCCTCACCTTGGCGCGCGACCGCGTGACCTTTCCCCTCGCCTGCTTCCTCGTCGCCGCGCAGCCCGGATCCCTCTTCGCCTATTCGTGGGGCTACACGGCGGACCACGGCATGCTCGAGCCCTACGCGGAATTCTCGCGGCCGCTCGGACCACCCGCGGGCGCCGCCCGCTGGGACGGCATGAAGGCCACGCGCGAATTCGCTTACGCCTCGGTCACGGTCGACCTCGCCACGGGCGAAGCCCGCATTGACTGGCGCTGAAGCCCGCACCGCCGGACGGAGGATCCATCCCATGAAAATGCCCCCCTTCAACCTCTTCACCGCCGCCTGCGTGTTGGGACTCACTCCGCTCGCCTCTCGCGGGAACGGAGCGGAGCCGTCCACGCGGCCCAACATCGTCTTCATCTTCGCCGACGACTGGGGCTGGGGGGACCTTTCGGTCCATGGTTCGACTTGGCTCCGCACACCACACCTCGACCGCCTTGCGAGCGAGGGCATCGATTTCGGCCAGTTTAACGTGCTTAACCCGGTATGCTCGCCCAGCCGCACCGCCGTGATGACCGGCCAGTACCCGGCGCGCTGGGGCGTGCATCAGCACTTCGCCCACCCGGCGCAGAACCGCGAACGCGGCATGCCCGACTGGCTCGACCCGCGCGCGCCCACCCTCCCGCGCCTGCTGCGGCAGGCCGGCTACCGCACCGGCCACTTCGGCAAATGGCATCTCACCAACCGCCAGACGCCCGGTGCTCCGGCGCCCGATGCCTACGGCATCGACGAATCGGCCGTGTTCAACGGCGGCGCCGGCTGGCCCGCCGCCAAGGTGGGCGACACCGCGGCCAACACCGTCGCCTTCATCCGGGCCAACCGCGACCGGCCATTTTTCGTCAACGTCTGGCTCCACGAGGCCCACACGCCCCACTCACCTAGCCCCGAGGCCATGGCACGATGGAAGGACCTCGACGAGCAGAGGCGCGTCTACGCCGCGGTCATCACCGACGGAGACGCCGCCGTCGGCCGAATCCTTGATGCCCTGCGCGAGGCGGGCGTCGACGGAAACACCCTCGTGGTCTTTTCCAGCGACAACGGGCCCGAGAACACCGGGAGGGTGAAGCGCGCGGCCTACACGGAGGCGGACTCCGGCGTCACGGGCTACGATACCTACTACAGCGTCGGCGAGACCGGGGGACTCCGCGGCCGCAAGCGCAGCCTCTTCGAGGGCGGCGTGCGCGTGCCGTTCCTCGTGCGCTGGCCCGGCCGAAGCCCCGCCGGACTCCGCGACGACACCACCGTCATCACCGCCGTCGACCTGCTCCCCACGCTTTGCGCCGCCGCCGGCGTGACTCCGCCCACCGACTACCGCGGCGACGGCGAAAACCTGCTGCCCGCCCTCCTTGGCCAGACGACTGCACGCACCAAGCCGATCTTCTGGGAATGGCGGGGCAACCAGACCGAGCCCGACTGGTGGCCGCGCCTCGCCGTGCGCGACGGCGACTGGAAACTCGCGATGACGTACGACGCGAAGCGGGTTGAGTTGCACCAGTTCATCAGCGACCGTGCCGAGTCGAATGACGCCGCGAAAGAGCATCCCGAAATCGTCGCGCGGCTGTCCAAGCTGGCGCTCGACTGGAAAGCG
>JAURJO010000036.1 GCA_030832235.1 Verrucomicrobiota bacterium | reverse complement strand
TTCCCGTCTGCGGGTTCATCCGCTGCCCGAGCAGCCGCACGCTCTCGTTCAGGGTCCGAAAAGCCGCGGGCAGATCCGCCTCCTGGCCGGCGGGCACCGTGCGCAAGGCGGCGGCCAATTCGTCGATCGCCAGCTGCGCGGCCTCCGCGCCACCCGGCAGGCCGCCCACGCCGTCGGCGACACCATAAAAGCCGGCCGCCTCTTCGTGCAGGAAGCGGTCCTCGTTTTCCGATCGGACGCGTCCCACATCGGAAAGTGCGGCGGAGCGGAAAATCAGCATCGGTCGATCACGCTGTTCCCTGCCGCGGTCCGGTGAAAGGACGAAATTCGCGCTCCCGGTTTTCGCGGCTGATGACGGTGAATTCCGGATTGGGCAACGACTCCACGAACAGGCGGCCGTAGGATTTGGCGATCACCCGCGAATCGAGAATTGTGACCAGCCCGCGGTCCGATGCCGCCCGGATGAGGCGGCCCACGCCTTGCCGGAACTTGATCAGCGCATCGGGGAGCGTGAGCTCGTTGAACGGGGTGCCGCCCTCGCCACGGATGCGGTCGCAGCGCGCCTCGGTGATCGGGTGCGTTGGCGGATCGAAGGGGAGGCGGGTGATGATCACCTGCGCCAGGGCGTCGCCCGGTACGTCCACGCCCGTCCAGAAGCTGTCGGTGCCGAAGAGCACGGCGTTGCCGCGGGCGCGCATCTCGCGCGCAAGCTCGGTGCGCGAGAGCCCGTCGCCCTGCATGAGGAACGGGCGTTTCGCGTCGAGGAACCGGGGTGCCAGCGTGCCCGCGAGCGCCCGCATGTCGGAGTAGCTGGTGAAAAGCACCAGCGTTCCGCCGTTCACACGCGCGACGCAGAAATCCACGTAGTCCGCGAGCACGTCCAACGCCAGACGCGCCTCCTGCGGGGAGGGCAGGGGGACGTCGGAGGCGACGTAGACGCGCATGTTGCGCTCGTAGTCGAAGGGGGAGCGCACGATCTCGGCGCGCGCCTCTTCCGCGCCGACGCGGACCGCGAAGGGGGTGATCTGGCCACCCATCGCGAGGGTGGCGCTGGCGCAGATCACCGAAGTGCCGGCGCCGAACAGGTGGCGTCGCAGCTCCGGCGCGATGTCGAGCGGCGCGCCGCGCAGGGTCACGATGGTCTGCTTCCGGCCCGTGCGCTCGGCCCAGTAGACGTGGCCTTCGTCGCCCAGCGTGAGCCACTCGGTGACGCCGGCCTGAATGCCTTTCACGCGCTGGCGCTGCTCGAGGAGTTCGTCACGGTCGCGCCCGTCCTCCAGCTTGTCGGCCGTTTTCCCGAGAAAACGTTCCAGCGCTCCCAGCGGTTCGTCGAGCAGCGGGGCCGCCACACCGGCCTCGCGCACGCGGACGATCGAGCGTTGCTCGAGCAGCGCGTCGGAGATGGACGCGAAGAATTGTCCCGCCGCGGCGAGCGCGTCGTCCGCGAGCCGCTGGCCCTCCACGCCGCCGAGCCGGCGCAGGAGGCCGCGGCCGGTCCGGGGGTTGTAGATATGACGCAGCGCCCGCTCGACGCCGTAGCTCGAGAGGGAGAGCCCGAAGTGGTCGGTCGCGACCTCCGGCACCGTGTGCGCCTCGTCGAGCACCACGAAATCGTCGGCGAAAAGCACACCGCGCGCGTCCGCCTTCGTGTCCTCGGCGCGGGCGCCGCCGGCGTTGATCAGGGCGAACAGCAGCGCATGGTTGACGATGATGACATGCGCCGAGCGGATGCGGGCCTTGGCGCGCTGGAAGAAGCACCGCTCGCAGTCGCAGTGTTTGCGGGAGCACGAGGAGGAGTCGGCGCTGACGAGGTCCCAGACCTCCGGATTGGGCGCGGGCTTGAGCTCGTGGCGGATGCCGGTCGCGGTGGTCTCCGCCCATGCGGCGATCCGCCGCAGTTCATCGTGCTCGGCGTCGGCGAGCAGGGTGCCTCGGTCGGAGAGCGCGTGGCCGAGGCGGGTGGTGCAGAGGTAGTTGCCCTTGCCCACGAGCACGGCGGAGCGGAAGCCCGCGTAAGCGGAGAGCTCCGGCACGCCGGAGAAAAGACGGCGGCACTTCGGCAGGTCGCTGCCCTCGAGCTGTTCCTGCAGCGAGATGGTGTGCGTCGAGACGATGAGCTGCCGCGTCTGGTCGACGGCGTGGATGATGCCGGGGATCAGGTAGGCGAGGGATTTTCCGACGCCCGTGCCGGCCTCGAACAGCAGCGGCGCGTCATCCTTCAGCGCCGCGGCGACGGCCCGGGCCATCGCCGCCTGCTCGGGCCGGTGGTCAAGCGTGAGCGCCTCCGTGAGCCACCCGCCCTCCGCGAAGATCCGCTTGGCCAACTCCGGCGCGCGGCAGGGCGGCGGCGGGGCGGATTCGTGGTCGTCGCGGATTCCGATCATGCAAGGGCGGCCCACGAAGAGCGCGGCCCCGCGCGCGAGCAATTGAAATTGCCGGAGTCGGGCGGGGGATCAGATTCGCGTTGGATGAATCACGCGGAGAAGGGCGGGCACGACTGGGTGGCGGACCTCGCGGAATTCTTGCGCGCCGAGCCCGGGGTCACGGCCGTGCGGATCGATCCCGCCGCGCACCGGCTGGCGGTCGCCACGCTGGGTGCGGGCGCGGTGCCGGGGTTGGAGGAGAAACTCGCCGCCACCCTTGCCGCCGTCGAGGCAGGGGAGGCGGCGCGGGCTTCCGTTGCGGCCCCGGCGGGCTTTTCGCTGCGGCGGGAAGGCGGCGCCACGATCCTCGGGCGCGACACCTGCGTGACGGCGGAGAAGCTTTGGTTGTGGCGAGAGATGGAGTGGCCGGAGATCAAGGCCGAGCCCGCGCCGGAGGAGCAGGAATGGCGCACGCTCGCGTGGCTGGCGGCGATTTGTGGCGGTGCCGGTGTGGCGGGGGTGGGCGCGTCGTATGCTTTGCCGCAACAGCCGTGGGTGGCCAAGGCGTTGTTCCTCACCGGAGTTCTGGCGGGCGGGTGGGACGCCGCGGTCGACGCCTGGGAAAACCTGCGCAAGCGCGAGATCGATATCCATTTCCTCATGCTGGCGGTCGCCCTTGGCGCGATGTTCATCGACGCGTGGGGCGAGGCCGTGCTGCTCCTGTTCCTGTTCTCCGCCTCCGGCGCGATGGAGGAGTACGCGCTCGATCGCACGCAGCGCGAGGTGGGGGCGCTTTTGAAGACGTCGCCCAAGCGCGCGACCCGCCTGCGCGCTGACGACTCCGAGGAGGAAGTGCCAGTCGAGGCGTTGGCGGTCGGAGACCGGCTCCGGGTGAAACCGGGCGAGGCGTTCGCCGCCGACGGCCAGGTGCTGGCGGGCCGGAGCGCCAGCGACGAATCGGCGCTCACCGGAGAGGCGATCCCCGTGGAGAAGGGAAAGGGCGACGCCGTCTTCAGTGGCACGCTCAACCTCTGGGGCGCGGTCGACTTCGAGGTGCGGCGGTTGCCCTCCGAGAGCACGCTGCAACGGATCATCCGCCTCATCCAGACGGCGCAGAAACTGAAGGCGCCGAGTGAGCGGTTCACCGATCGTTTTGGAACGGGTTACACCTACGCGGTCATCGGCGGCTCCGCGTTCATGTTTATGGTCTGGTGGCTGGGCTTCGGACTCCCGGCGTTCACGAACACGCCGGAGGAGCGGTCCGCGTTTTACCGCGCGATGACGCTGATGGTCGTGGCCAGTCCGTGCGCGCTGGTGCTCTCCATCCCATCCGCGATCCTCGCCGCCATCGCCTGGGGCGCGCGTCACGGGGTGCTTTTCCGCGGTGGCGGCGCGATCGAGAATCTCGCGCGGGTCGACGCCGTCGCGCTCGACAAGACCGGCACGCTCACCACCGGTGAGCTGGCGGTCGTCGGCTGTGAAAGTTTCCCGCCGGGTCGCGAACGCGAGGTGCTCCAGCTCGCCCACACGCTCGAGGCGAAATCCCAGCATCCGATCGCCCGCGCCATCACGCGCCATGCGACCGCGGCCGGCGTGCCGCCACTCGCGCTGGAGGATTTCGAATCGCTCACCGGCCGCGGTTTAAGGGGCCGCGTCGGCGGTACGTCGTTGTTGCTCGGGCGCCGCGAATTGCTCGAGAGCGGTCCGCTGGCCGATTGGGCGCGCCGTTTGCCGCCGGCCGCGGCGGAGTTGAGCGAAGTCTGGGTCGTCGGGCGCGATTTGGTGGGACGGGTGCTGTTGCGTGACCAGATCCGCGCGGAGTCTCGCGAGGTGCT
>JAURJO010000293.1 GCA_030832235.1 Verrucomicrobiota bacterium | reverse complement strand
TGCGCGCCCAGTCGGGCATCACGCTCGACGGGGACACCGCGTATGTCGGCTTCCCGGGCGGCAAGCTGGTCGCCCTTGCGCTCCTCGGTCACGTGCTCTCCGCGGTCGTCACCTTCATGGCGAACACCCCGGCGAACGCCTACCAGATGCTGACGATCGGGATGTTTATCTTTGCTTTTGCCAACGGTACGCTGGAGGCCGTGGCGAATCCGCTGGTGGCCACCCTCTTTCCGAAGAACCGCACGCATTACCTGAACATCCTCCACGCTTCGTGGCCGCTCGGAATGGTCGTGGGCGCGGTCGCCTCCTACCTGCTCGGCAACGTCATGGGCCTCGGCTGGAAGGGCCAGCTGGCGTTCTACCTCGTCCCGACTGCCGCCTACGCGATCATGTTCATGGGCCAGTCTTTCCCGAAGTCCGAGGCCGCCGCCAAGGGCGCGAGCTTCGCCGACATGTTCAAGGACGTCGGTCTGCTCGGTGCCGCGGTCGTCTGCTACCTGCTGGCGCTCTTCTTCGGTGGTGCCACGATGGGCTTCACGATCGGTGGCGTGCTGCTGATCGCGGTCGGCGTGCTCACCCGCTTCTCGTTCGGGTCCTTCCTGCTCTTCGTGCTCTTCATCACCCACGCGCTGGTCGGCGCGGTCGAGCTCGGCACCGACGGCTGGATCGAGGCCATCACCGGCAATTTGTTCACCGCCGAGCAGGGCAAGATCCTCTTCATCTGGACCTCGGCCATCATGTTCGGCCTGCGTTTCTGCGCCAACTTCATCGAGACCAAGCTCGGTCTTTCCCCGATCGGCCTGCTGCTCACGTCCGCGATCCTCGCGGTGGTTGGCCTGCAGCTGGCTTCGGGCATGAACTCCTTCGCCATCGCGCTCTTCGCTCTCGGACTCTACGCGCTGGGCAAAACCTTCTTCTGGCCGACGATGCTCGCGGTGGTTGGCGACCGCTTCCCGCGTTCCGGCGCCGTAGCCATGTCCATCATGGGCGGCATCGGCATGCTCTCCGCCGGCCTGATCGGCGGCCCCGGCCTCGGCTACGCCAAGGACCGTTACACCGCGGAGAACCTGAAGGCCACCAACGCCGCCGTTTACGAGGCCAACAAGGCCTCCGCTCCCTCGAAGTTCCTGTTCCTCGCGCCGGTGACGGCGGTCGACGGGTCCAAACTCGAAGCCGCCAAGAAGGCGGGCGACAAGGGTACGCCCGAGCAGAAGGCTATTGTCGCCGCCAACCAGGCCGGTGACCGCGCCACGCTCAAGGCAGACTCCTACATCCCGATGGCGATGGCCGCGATTTATCTGGCACTCTTGCTCTACTTCAAGAGCGCCGGCGGCTACCGCGCCCTGAAGCTCGAGGAGCAGACCTGAGTCCCCTCCGCTTCGGCAAAAAGGCCGCGCCCTCCGGGGCGCGGCCTTTTTCTTGGCCTGATGCGAATCTATTCAAGCGACCCGGGGTAGCGCGGGACGCGCCCGTTTCGGCAGGTTGACCGTCAGTACGCCGCGCGTGATCTCCGCCGCCATCGCGCCGAAGTCGAAACTGGTGCCGAGCCTCAACCGCAGCAGGTAGTCGCGTTGCACCCCCTCGAGGTTGAACGCCTCGAAGTTGACGCGCACCGGGTGAGGCTTCCGCGCGTGCACGGTGAGGTCGGCGCCGTTGCCCTCGATTTCCACGCCGGCGGCCTCCACCCCGGGTACGTAAACCGTGAGGCGCAGGCCTTGATCCGTCTCGCGGCATTCGTAGGCTGGTTCGCGAAACACAACGGCCGACTTGGCCGTGCGCGTGGAGCGGGCGGCGGTGGTCCGGGGGGATAGCAACGTGCTGTTCATGGGGAGGAGGGATGCGGAAACGTCTCCTCGCGGGGGTCTGGCGACCGCCGGGCTTCAGAGGCCTGAACGTTTCCGCGGAAGCGGAGGTTCAGTTCTGGTGGCCCGAGCCGGCTTTTTTGTTCCAGACGGAAACAACGGCCGGCCGCGGCGCACCCGTGCGCTGCCAGACCTGCATAAAGCAGGCGCCGGCGAGGCGAACGTGGTGCTGTTGGCGGACGGTCATTGTGAAACGGGCGGTCACCATCTCCGCTGCACGCGGCGTGCCAAGTAAAAACTTGTCCGGCTGGCGGGATTGCGCCGCCACGCTGGCCTACCCAACTTCGCGCGATGACCTCCGCCTCCGACGCCCGGACCACCGTCGCCGAACTGAAATCACAGGTGCTCGCGTTCGTCCGCGAACGCGACTGGGAACAGTTCCACTCGCCGAAGAACCTCAGCATGGCGCTCGCCGCCGAGGCGGGGGAGCTGATGGAGCACTTCCTCTGGTCCACGCCCGAGCAGGCGACCGCCGTGGCGCGCGATCCGGCGAAACGCGAACGGATCGCCGAGGAACTCGCCGACGTCGTGATTTACGCGCTCGAATTCGCCAACATGACGGGAATCGATGTCGCCGCCGCCATTGAATCCAAACTGGCCTCGAATGCCGGCCGTTACCCCGTGGAAAAGGCCAAGGGCCGCTCGGACAAGTACACGGAGCTCTAAGCGCCCCAAGAAGGCGGTCTGCCCTCAGCCCTTGCCGCCGAAGCTCGTGTAGTCGTCGAGATCTAGCAGGTCGGCGAAGGACCGTACGTCGTCGCGATCGGGGGCGACGGTCTTGAGCGTGTTCGCCATCCATTCGTGGCCCGGGGCGCCGCCCGGCCCATTCTGCTCCAGCCAGGCGCTCCAAGCATGGATCTCCGCCGGAAGGCGGCGGCAATTAGCTCGCACCCAGGCCAGCATTGCGGAATCCGGTCCGCCTTTCCGCGCTTCCGCGAGAAAGGCTTCAGCGGTGATGCCGGTGAACGCG
Source organism: Verrucomicrobiota bacterium (assembly GCA_030832235.1). Classification (GTDB taxonomy): domain Bacteria; phylum Verrucomicrobiota; class Verrucomicrobiia; order Opitutales; family Opitutaceae; genus ER46. The sequence continues at coordinate 1,641 of JAURJO010000293.1, read as the reverse complement.
AAGAAGTTTTTGTCCATCGGGCAGTCGTACTTGTACGCGCCCGACTTGCCGGCCGCAGTCGCACGGGCCTTGTCGAGGAGGCGCGGCAGATGGGCGAAGCCCCCGAGGCGGACGCGCACGCTGCGCGGAGGATGGGCGGTGAGATCAGGCGCGGAAAAGTTGATCATGGCTGAGAGCGAGCGGCGTTCAGTTCTGGCCGAAGCAGCCGCATTGGGAGCCGCAGGGACGAGGAGGCGGAGCCGCCTTTTGAGCGATGAAACCGAATCCGCCTTCAATCACCCGTCGCACCGGCTCGCCGGTTTCGGGATGGCGGGTCAGGGGCGCGTCGGTCATCGACTGGCGCACCTCGAATCGACGCGGCTCGGCCCCGGGCTTCTGCGGAACGGTTTCGTAGACGTAGGTGGTCATGGTTGAGACGGCGCTACGTTGGAAAACGCGCCGGGAGGCGCAAGTCCCGCTCTCGCGCCTTTCGCGTCACGCCTTCGGGCGGAACGCCTTCATCACGGTTTCGTTGGACTCCACGCGCGCGCCGCCGATGAGGTCGATGCAGTAGGGAATCGCGGGGAAGACAGCCTCGAGGTTTTCGCGGATCGCCTTGGGGCGGCCGGGCAGGTTGACGATCAGGGTGCGGCCGCGGATGCCCGCCGTCTGGCGCGAGAGAATCGCGGTGGGAACATACTTCAGCGAGGTCGCGCGCATGAGCTCGCCGAAGCCGGGCAGCAATTTCTCGCAGACCGCCTCAGTCGCCTCGGGTGTCACGTCCCGCGGCGCCGGACCCGTTCCGCCGGTGGTGACCACGAGGCAGCAACCGGATTCATCCGCCAGGCGTCGCAGTTCCGCCTCGATCAGCGGTTGTTCGTCGGGAATCACGCGATAGTCGACCTCGAACTCGGTCGCCAGCCACTCGCGGAGCAAGGCGACGCAGGCCTTGCCCGGAGTGTCCTCGTACACGCCCGCGCTGGCGCGGTCGGAAATGTTGAGGACGCCGATGCGGGGAGCGTTGGCCATAGCGGGAGAGAAGTCGGCGCGGCGCGCCGAGGCGAGACTCAGGTTGGGGCGGCCGCGAACCCGGCGATCAGTTCGGCGGGACTCCGGCCGGCGGCGCGCAACGCGCGAAGGGAAAGCGCATCGTGGCGTTTCGCGAGACGCGTGCCCTGATCGTCCCGCAGCAGCGCGGCGTGGAAGTAGGCGGGCGGCGGCGCGCCAAGCGCACGGAACAGAAGCAGCTGGCGGAACGTGCTGCGGACGAGATCCTCCCCGCGCACGACTTCCGTGATGCCGAACTCGGCGTCATCCACCGCGCACGCTAGCTGGTAGCTCGGGGTGCCATCCCGCCGCCAGACGAGGAAGTCGCCGAAGTCACGGCCCGCCACCGCCGCTTGTCTCCCGAGGCGGGCGTCGGTGAAGGAGATCTCCTCGCCGTCCGGCACGTGGAAGCGCCAGTTGGCGGTTATGGTTTCCCCGAGCTGGGGCGGGGGTGCTCCGGCGGGCGGCCGGAAGGCCGGCGGATACAACGGCTCGTCATCCGCGCCGCCTTCATGCGGGGCGCCGGCGGCCTCGAGCACATCGCGCCGCGAACGTGTGCACGGGAAGATGAGTCCCGCCGCATGCAGGTGCTCCAGAGCTGCGCGGTAGGCGGCA
>JAURJO010000292.1 GCA_030832235.1 Verrucomicrobiota bacterium | reverse complement strand
CTGGGTTCAGAACGTCGTGAGACAGTTCGGTCCTCTATCCGCTGTGGGCGTCTGTGATTTGAGGGGTTCATTCTCTAGTACGAGAGGACCGAGAATGACGAACCTCTGGTGTTCCGGTTGTCGCGTCAGCGGCAGCGCCGGGTAGCTATGTTCGGAAGGGATAAGCGCTGAAAGCATCTAAGCGCCAAGCCCATCCCAAGATAAGATCACAATCCCCGCAAGGGGTGAAGGGTCCGGGTAGACCACCCGGTTGATAGGACAGAAATGTAAGCAGAGTAATCTGTTGAGTTTACTGTTACTAATGACCCTTCCGGTTTATGCATCCTCGCCTCATTTTTCTAGGCGTTTATCTTACCTTCTTCGTTGGAATCCCTGATCTTTCCTTAAGCCTCTGTGCTTAAGATTCACTTTCTGGTGACCATATGCCGGGGGTCCCACCCGTTCCCATCCCGAACACGGCCGTTAAGCCCCGAGCAGCCAATGGTAGTAGGACGTTAGGTCCCGCGAGAGTAGGTTGTTGCCAGGATTATAGCCCAGCTCCTCTAAACGAGGGGCTGGGCTTTCTTTTTGAGGCTTTCGGGACGTGCGGTTTATCTCCAACCGAATGCCGGTACGAAATTACCAGCGCACTTTAGCGGCTTGAGGCGAGGAAGGCCACGAGGTCTGCCATTGCCTGCTCGTCCACCGCGGCCTCGAGGCCTTCGGGCATGAGCGATCGGCCTGAACTCATCAGCGAGCGGAGTTCACCGCGAAGGATGGTCTGTTCGGTGCCGTCGAGTCCGAGGAGTGTCAGGCTGCTCCCGGTTTCGCCGGTCACGAGTCCGGCCGGAGTGCGGCCGTCCTGAAGTGTTGCCGTGTAAAACTGATAGCGGTCCTCAACTGCTCGATTCGGATCGAGGATGTGTGTTACCAGATAACCCGCGCTGCGGTCCTTCACGGCGGCGAGGTCCGGCCCCACCGGACGCCCCGGCGTTTCTCCGAACCGATGGCAGGCGCTACAGGAGTTTGTAAACACGGCAGCGCCCCGTTTCGCCTCTGCCTTCAAACTCGGCAGCGTGGCCAGGTAACGGTCGACCACCTTTTGCCGGCCGGCGTCGATTCCGGTGCCAAAGATCGCTGCGGCGCGATTCGCCAGTTTGGCCTGCGGATGTTGGGACAGAACCGTCCGCCGTCCCGGATCTATCTGCGCGCGAAAAGCCTCATCGGCTTCCACGCGATCCAGTAGCACGTGGGCCCAGGCGGGGCGGGCAAGCACGAGGTCGAGTACGGTGGTGCGGACGGCCGGACCGTAACCTGCCCACCCGGCGAGAAGTCTCTCGGGGGTGGCCGTCCGGTTTATGCGCCCGATCGCCCTGACGGCTGCCAGCTGGACCTCCGCCGGTTGGCTCGCGGACAGCAGCTCCGCTAGTCGGTAGAAATCGTCGTCCTGTCCCTTGCGGCCGCGACCGAGGAGCGCGATCGCCGCCGTGCGGTCCGAGGATGCGGCTTGCGGGTCAACCGCGGTTGCCCGCGCACGGGTGAGGACGGCATCAGTGCCTTCCAGTGCCCGGCGCATCGGCTCGCCTCCCTTGGTCGAGAGTTGCGCGAGCGTTTGGTTGTTCCGCTGCAGGCGATCGAGGAGCGCTCCGAGTGAGTCAAATACCGGCCGCGAGTCCGTCGCGGAGGCCGCGGACGTGATGCGGGCGAGCAGACTGGCGATCGCGCGGGCGTTGTCGGTCGCGGCGGCGATCTCGGCCAGCAGCGGTTCGAACTCCATACCGCTGCCGGAGAGTTTCTCCAGGAGCGTGTCCGCGTGAGGCAGCGCCGAACTCATCGCCGCGGCGCGGACGTAGCGGTCGGTGTCGGCCCGCAGCAGGGCAGCGAGGGCGGTGCCGGCCGCGGGCCCGGGCCATTCGCCCAAAGTGTAAGCGGCCTGCTGGCGCACGCGGGTGTCGGTGTCGGTCGCCCGGGTTGCCACGGCTGCGCCGAGCGCGGCATCCTTGCCGGCGAAGCCCTCGCTTAACCGCAGGGCTTGCTGGCGCACGCCGGGGTGCGGATCGGCAAGGGCGCGGCTTACGATGTCTGCAGTGAGCGTGCCCAGGCCCTGCAGCGTCCAAAGCGCCTGTCCGCGCGCGGCGGGCAATGGCGACGAGACGGCGAGATTTTCCAATCGTGGAGCTACGGTGCGATTCCCGCGCCGAATGAGCACTTGCTGGGCGAGGTCGCGGGTCACGCCGGCGGGGCTTTCGAGCGCGGCGACTAGCCCGGCGGCGTCGGCGCGGCTCAGATCGGGGACCGGCCGCAGGGTGCGGCCGCGGGGCTTGACTCGGTAGATGCGGCCTTGGTCTTCCCCCTTGCGCAGATCACCTAGCTCTCGCTGCCAGGCATCGGGAATCCACTGGGGGTGCTCGATCACGAGCCGGTACATGTCGACAACGTAGAGCGCCCCATCGGGACCTGCGCGGGCGGCGACGAATCGCGACCAAGAGTCGCTCGACGCGAGAAACTCCCCCGCGGCGTCCTCCGGTGCGCGCTCACCGCGAAACGAGGCACCGTCTGGCTGGAGGATCTCACGGTGCACGAGATTGTGGACCGGCTCGCAGACGAACGCGTTGCCCGCGTATGCCGGCCCGAGCAGGTCGTCGCGGTAGATCATCGTGCCGCAGGCCGAGGTGAAGTGGTTCGCGGCGAAGCCGTCGTTGAAGCGCGCGAGGGTCTGGCTGCGAGGATAGACGCGAGCGGCACCGGGAGTGGCGGCAATGATCGACACCGGGCTGGGCGGGACGAAATGCGGGTTGCGCCGCAGATAGTGCTCCTCGAGCGCGAAGTGCCAGATGGGGTTCGAATTGTTGCCACCGAACCAGTTTCCCCAGTCGTCGCGGTTGCGCCCCGCCTGCGTCTGACCCGTCACGAGCTCAACCTCGCCGGTCTCGGGGCGCACGCGGAAGTCTCGTTGCCCGAGCTCCACCACGCGGCCAAGGTTCGGTGAAGTTACCTTGCCGCCGCTGTTGCCGTTCCCGAGGTGGAGCCAGCCGTCGAGGCTCCATTGCAGGCCGTTCGCCAAGTGCTGCTCGTTACCTTCGGCGAGTCCGGAGAAAAGCGTCTCCTGCCGGTCCGCGCGGCCGTCGCCGTCGGTGTCGGCCAGGTAGATAATGTGCGGTACCGCGACAACCAGCACGCCGTCGCGCCAAGGCACGGCTGTGGTCGGCGAGCGGAGGCCGTCGGCGAAAAGGGTCGATTTGTCGTAGCGGCCGTCGCGGCGCGTCGACTCCAGCACCCGCACGCGCCCGCCGGGTTTCCCCTTGCCGTCCATCCCGCGTGGATAGTCGGCCATTTCCACGACCCAGATCCGGCCGTCCGGGCCCCAAGCGATGTCGACCGGATCCATCACCGCCGGCTCGGCGGCGACCAATTCCACTTCCAAATCTGCGGGCACGCGGATGGCCGCGAGCGACTCCGCGGGACCGAGGGGCGGCGGCAGCACGACCTTCGGCGGCGGGGGAACTTCCTTGTAGCCGCTGCCGAGCAGCGCGGCGGCGAGCAGGAGCGCGGTCGAAAGGGGGTGGTGCTTCATGGGTGGTGCGGAGCCGAGCCCAGTATGGTTTTCACCGCGCCGATGATAACATCCTCGGTGTTTTCCGCCAGTCGCACGGGCCAGCCGTAGTAATCCATCGAGGCGTCCACCTCGTAACCTCCCTCGGGAAACATCCGACGCGACGGGATGTAACTCGGAGTGGCGTTGGCGTAAGCGGTGAACCAAAGCGGCTCCTGCGGCAGTTCACGCCGCAACCGCAGCGAATACTCCGAGACCACTTCGCCCGCGAGGAACACCATGCGGAGGTTGCGGCCGAAGCTCCAGGCCTGGACGACGTACGGCAACGCGGTCGGCAAGGAACGCCCCGCGTCGATTTCCGCGAGGAAACGTCGGGCGGCGTAAGCAGTCTGCACGCGCGAGCCCTGCGCCGCACGTGACTCCAGCTCCGCCCTCGTCACCGCGCGATCAAAGGGCAGCTCCATCCGGCGTAACGTCGCCGCGCTCACCGGGCCCAGCGGCCGCAACGGACCCGCCAGTACACGGGCGACTTCGGCGGCAACTTTCGCGCCATGGACGGGCACGCCGGCGAGTCCGCGCGGCAGGCCTGGGTTGGCGTCGGCGCCGCAGCCGATCGTCACGAGTGCGGGCGCACCGTCGTGGGCTGCCTCGATGCGAGCGGCGGCGTCTCCGGCCCAGTCGGGGTGCACGAAGTTGTCGGATCCGGCGAGCGCCGTGCAATGGCACGCGTAGCCGAGCAGGACTCCACGCACGGTGCCCGCGGGATCGGTCACGCGCAGCACGGGCAGCGCGTGATCGACCGGGCCGCCCGGGACGATGCCGAAGCCCTTCCACTTGCCGTCGACGACCGTGCGGCGGTGCGCGGCGAAATCGACGCGGCCCTCGGCCCAGTCGAGCCGGGCGGGCCGGCGGGCGGTGATGGCCTCGGCGGCGACGGCGACGAGTTTCTCGCGAAACACGCGGGTGTGGCGGGCGATGCGTTCGCGTTCCTCCTCGGGCAGGTCGCGGGAGAACATGAACGGGATCGTGTCGGCCAGCGCCGGGCCGGCGTGCGTGTGCGTGGCCGTGACCGCGAGCCGCGCGCGCTCCAGGCCGAAACGGCGTTCGAGCTCCCTTGCGACGTGAGCAGCGGTATCCTCGCCAATGGCGATCACCTCGGCAGCGATCAGCACCGTGAGTCCCGGACCATTCTCCCCCATGGCGAGCGCACGGGCGTGCAGGCGCATCTCGATTTTTTCCGACGCGGTGGTGCGCGACTGGTAGCCGGAGAGTAGAATCGGGGTTTCGGGGGTGATGTCGATGCGGGCGAGGCCGACGGGGATGAGCGGGCCGGCGGCTGGCAGCAGCGAGGCGGTCGCCACGAGCAGGGCCGCGGCGGCGAGGGCGCGGAGGGGTTTCATGACGGCAGGTTGGTGGCCGTGCCCCGCGGAGGAAAGCGCGCAGACGCGCGCGGGCGGCTCAGCGTGGCTCCGCCTCAACCCAAGCGTCTTTCAGCATGGCTTCCGACTGGCTCCGCGAGGGGGCGACCACGGATGGACACGAAGCGACACGGGTAAATGCGGGTCGTTTGTAGCGAGGGTCCGGCGACCCCGGACTATGCCGGCGACCTTACGGCCGAAGGCTTTCCCGAAGGCGGCGAACGTGAACCGCAGATTTCGCGGACGGCGCAGATCAGGGGAAATGCGTCCTGCCCGAAGGAAATCGTTCCGGCAAAACACTACCTTGAGGGGCGGAAACTCAGAACTCCGCGGTGCCGGGGGTGCGTGCGAACGGGATGACGTCGCGGATGTTCCCCACGCCGGTGACGAACATCAGCAT
>JAURJO010000291.1 GCA_030832235.1 Verrucomicrobiota bacterium | reverse complement strand
GCTTCCGCATCCCGTTCGACCACGCGGCCATCGAATCGGGGCCGGAACCGCCGCGCGCGGGCTGCTCGCCGTCGTGGTTGCCGAGCACGAGGAACACCGGCGCGCTGTGCCCAACGAGGCTGAAGTAGTGCCGCTGCGCGAGGTACTGAGGCGCGGCGTCGGTGAACCTCAGGTACTTGTCCACCATGAACGTGTCACCGAGGTCGACGTGGAAATCCGTCCGCGCCGCGAGCGCGTTGGCGAGCGACTTCCGGTAAACGGCGGGATCGGTGCCGAAATCGAGGTGCGGGTCGGCCTGCACCGTGAAGACGAACGCCGCACCCGCCGGGCGCGCGGTGTGGAAGCTGCGCTCCGGCGTGCGCTCGAACTCACCGGAGGTGCCGCGTCGCGAGCGAAACTCATAGAACACCCGGGCGTTGGCCGGCAGGCCCGTCAGCGCCACGTCGGCGGGCTCGCCGGCCGTGAAACGCCGCGGAGGCGTGATCTTGTCCAAACGCCCCGGCTCAAATCCATAAGCGACCTGCCCTTCGCGCTCTTGATAACACAGCACGCTGAGCACCGCGGAATCACGCGTCGGACGGCCGAGGATCAGGTCGTATTCCTGCGCGGGGACCTCGGTGCGGAACGCCGGCGTGGGCATCTTGGCCTCGCCGCGACCCTGCCCGCCACCGCCGCCACCGCCGCCCTTGCGCCCCCCGTCAGGCCTCGGTTCGCCAGCAAACAGCAGCGCGGCACCACCCAAGCCGAAAGCCACCATCGCCCGCGCCAGCGTAAGAAAGTCGTTCATCGCTGCCTTCCTCCTCCGCCGCCTTTGCCACCACCGCCTTTACCGCCGCCCTTGCCGCCACGGCCCCCGCCCGCGTCGCGGGAATCAGTCGGATCGGGCGCCTTCGCGGGGTCGTAATCGGGATTCGGCCGCGCCATCTGCGCACCCACCGCCTTCAGATAGGCGTCGAGCCGCATCCCGAGTTCCGCCGCCTTTTCCGGCATAAGGCTGGATAGGTCCCGCGACTCGCCGGGATCCTGCTCCAACGCGAACAGACGCGTCTGCTTCGTCTCGTAATTGCGGATGAGTTTGTAGCCGCCGAGCAGGATAGCGGTCGCGGGTCCGCCGTTGCCGAGGTCGTAGTGCGGAAAGTGAAAAACCAACTCCTCCCGCGTGCGCCGCACCGCCCCGCGTCCGGCGGGATCCCGCAGTACCGCGACGAGGCTGCCGCCCTCCACTCCCGCCGGCAGCGGCGTCTTCGCGCCCGCAAGTTCCGCAATCGTGGGTAGGATATCACAGGCCGTCGCCGGCACCCGCGAGCAGACGTCGCCCGCGATGCCTGGACCGCTGATCAAAAACGGCACGCGCAACCCGCCCTCCAGCACCGATCCCTTGCCGCCGGAAAGGGGCGCGTTATTCGTGCGGCCCTGACCGCCGTGGTCGGCCGTGTAGAAGATGTACGTCGAGCCCGTGAGCCCAAGGCGCTCGATCCCGTCGAGCAGCAGCCCAAACGTCTTATCGATCTCGTCGGCGTCGGATTTCGCGGAATCGCGACCGGGCCGCGCACCTTCCTTCCGCTCCTGATTGGGATAGTGCGACAGTTGCAGGTAGAACGGTTTTCCCGCGGCCTTGGCCTTCGCCATGAAAGCAATGCCGCGCTCTGTCATGCCGTAGGCCTGCTTGGGATTCGGGCTGGCGACGTTGTCTGGGCCTCCGTTGGAAGTCGCGCCGTCGCTCGCGTCAAAGCCGTGCCGCGCGGGGTCGGTCCGCCCCACATGCCACTTGCCGAAATGCGCCGTGGCGTAACCCGCGTCCTTCAACAACTCCGCCACCGTGAGCTCGCTCGTCGGCATGTCCAGGAGCGGCTCCGGCGGAATTAACGCGGTGCGTGGCGTGCCGCCCTCGCGGCCCACGCCGACGTAGGTCATGCGCAGCGCGGCCGGACTGCGGCCGGTGAACAACGCCGCGCGCGAAGGCGTGCAGCGCGGGGAGAGCGCGTAGCCATAGGTGAAACGCATCCCGCTCCGCGCCAACCGCTCCAATGCCGGCGTCGAGAAGACCTGGCTGCGCGAGGCCGGCACGCGGTCGTCCATCAGCACCGAGGTCTGCGCCCAACCCTGGGCCTCGGCCATCAACACCACGAAGTTCGGAGGCGCCGCTTCGGCGGCTCGCACGGCTCCACAGGTAACTCCGGCCAAAACGAGCGACACCAGCCCCGCTCGTCCAAGCCATCTCTTGGTCATAATCGTCATGGTCATTCCTCCTCCCGCTTCCCCTTCCCGTCCTTGCCCTTCTTGCCACCGCCGCCGCCGCGGCGCTCGCTCGCCCGATAGGTCTCCTCGCGCACGGTGCCGTCGGTCGCCGTGAAGCGGAACTTCCACACCCCTTCGCCGACCTGCTCGTAGTCGATGGCGCCCGCACTGCCGCGGACGTCGTACTGCAGCGCATAGGATCTTTCCGGCGTGATCGTTTTGAAGCCCGTGATCTTCGCGCCCCGCAGGACCTGGAGCGCTTCGCGCACGCCCTGCGCCCGAGGCTGCGGGTCGACCTGCTCCTCACGCTCTGTCACGACGCCCCGAAAGCCGCCGTTGAGGTAAGGGTACTTCAGCGTCGCATGGTAATGATACCCCAGCGGCGCATGCTCGTGCCCGTTCCAGCGATCGAGGTTCTTCGGTGCGGTGTCATCGGCCTCGGTGAGGCCGTGGATCGGATAACCGTCGAGCGCGTAGGCCACCGGCAACGCCTTGCCCAGCACCGCCTGCAGGTGCAGCGGCGCGACGTGGTAATGGTAATCATCGGCCCTTCCGCAATGTCCGCCCCATTGGTCGAGCTCGCCGATCTCCTGCGACACCGCGCCACGGTTGTTCTGCGGGTTGAAGATCGGGATGCCATTCGCCGCCAGCGCGATCGCCCCGCGCAGGAATCGATCGCGGATGGTCACGCCGCCGTCCGGCGCCGGCACCGGACGCAGCGGTATGCGCCACGCGTTGGCACCGCGGTACGGCTGCGGCAGTGGCACCTGCTGCTGCCACGCGGTGATCCCCACCATCATGTTGTGGACGGGCAGACCGTTCGACTCGACGTACAGGAAAT
>JAURJO010000290.1 GCA_030832235.1 Verrucomicrobiota bacterium | reverse complement strand
TCTCGCTGGAAACCCGGCGGCACTTCCTCGGACGCGGTGTGAACGCCCTCAGCTGGGCCGGGCTTGCGAGCCTGCTCGGGTCGGGGGCCTCGCGCGCGCTTGCGTCCAATCCGGCCGCGGCCCTGACGCGCGCGCCGCATTTCGCGCCCAAGGCCAAGCGCGCGATCTACCTGTTCCAAGCCGGATCGCCGTCCCAGTTCGAAACCTGGGACTACAAGCCGGTCCTGCACGAGATGTTCGACAAGGACCTGCCGGAATCCGTGCGCGGCGGCCAGGTGCTCACCGGCATGACCGCCAGCCAGGCGCGCTTCCCGCTCGCGCCCAGCATCTACAAGTTCGCGCAGCACGGAAAGTCCGGCCACTGGATGTCGGAGTTGTTTCCGTACACCGCCCGGATCGCCGACGAGCTCTGCGTGCTGAAGTCGCTGCACACCGAGGCGATCAACCACGAGCCTGCGATCCTGCAGATCACCACCGGCAACATGTTCCCCGGCCGACCGTCGATCGGTTCGTGGCTTTCTTACGGCCTCGGGGCCATGAACGAGGAGTTGCCGGCCTTCGTCGTGATGACCTCGAAGATGCCGCACCGCACCAACGTGCAGGCGCTTTCGAACCGGCTCTGGTCATCCGGCTTCCTTTCGCCGGAGCATGCGGCGGTCGCGTTGCGCGCCGGCAACGACCCCGTGCTGCACCTCGGCAATCCGCCGGGCATCGACGGCGATGTCCGGCGCGCGATGATCGACGGCGTCAACGACCTCAATCGCGAGCTCTTCAACCGGGTGGGGGATCCCGAGACCAACGCGCGCATCGCCCAATACGAGATGGCGTTCCGGATGCAGACGTCCGTGCCGGAACTCACGGATTTCTCCAACGAGCCCCAGTCGACGTGGGACCTGTACGGACCCAAGGCCAAGGAGCCGGGCACCTATGCCTACAACTGCCTGATGGCGCGGCGCCTCGCCGAACGCGGCGTGCGCTTCACGCAGATCTTCCTCCGCAGCTGGGACCAGCACAGCAACCTGCCGAGGAACATCAAATTGATGGCCGAGGAGTCGGATCAGCCCAGCTACGCGCTGGTCACCGACCTCAAGCGCCGCGGGCTGCTCGACGAGACGCTCGTCATCTGGGGTGGCGAGTTCGGACGCACCTGCTACTCGCAGGGCGTCCTCTCGCGCGAGAACTACGGCCGCGATCACCACCCGCGGTGCTTCAGCATGTGGATGGCGGGCGGCGGCGTGAAGCCGGGCTTCAGCTACGGCGAGACGGACGACTTCTCCTATAACATCGTGAAAGACCCAGTGCACATCCGCGACCTCCACGCGACGATGCTGCACCTGTTCGGCCTCGATCATGCCAAGTTCACCCACAAGTTCCAGGGCCTCGACCAACGCCTCACCGGCGTGCTCCCGGCCCAGGTGATCGACGCCATTCTCGCCTGATGCTCCCGAAATCGAGTTTTCTCCGCGGGTTCGCCTTCGCGGGTTTCGCATGGGCGGTCGTCGGTACGACGCGCGCCGAGACCACCTTTTACCAGGCGCGCATCGCCCCGATTCTCGATCGTCACTGCGTGTCCTGCCACGGTCCCGAAAAGCAGAAGGCCAAGCTGCGGCTCGATTCCTTCGAAGCCGTCCTGCGCGGCGCCGAATCCGGCGCGATCGTGAAGCCCGGCGACGCGCGGGGTAGCGAATTGTTCCGCCGCATCACCCTCCCGGCGTCGGACGACGAGGTGATGCCGACCGATGGTAAACCGCTTCTATCAAAGGACGAGATCCGCAACATCGAGCTCTGGATCGTCGGCGGAGCGTCCGCCACGAAAGTTGTGGCCGACTTCCCCGGCGCCCCGTCGCTCTCGCGTTTCAAGCCCGCCGAACCGGCGCGCGCGCCTGACTGGCGCCCGCGCGCCTCGGAAATCGCCGCGCTTGAGGCCAAACTCCATGTCCGCCTTATCCCGCGCTCGCAGGTGCCGACCGACGGCCTGGTGCTCCGCACCGCGAGCTCCCCGGGGCGTTGCGACGACTCCGCACTGGCCGCGCTCGCATCGGTCGCTCCGTTGATTGTGGAGGCCGAACTCGCCCGCACGCGTGTAACCGACGCCGGCGTGGTCGCGCTCGCCGCCTGGGAAAATCTCCGCGCGGTGGATCTGACGCGCACCGCCGTCACCTCCGCCGGTCTGGCGCCGCTGTCGCGACTGCGCCTCTTGGAGAGCTTGAACCTCACGGACACCGCGGTGGACGACACCGGTGTGTCCGCGTTGCGCACCATGCCCTCGCTCCGGCGCCTCTGGCTGCACGGGACCAGAGTCACGCCGCCGGCTGGCGAGGGCGGATGACCTCCAGGTTGCGGAAGGCGCGCGCCGGCGCGGGTGTCATCGGCGTGTTGGCGTTGGCGGGCTGCGCATCCGCGCCGGATTCCCGTGAACCGCGCAACCTCCAGCTGGCCAAGGAGGAGGTGCGCGCCTACGTGGCGGGCGGCGGTTATGCGCGAGATGTCGCCGCGGTGGCGGCGGAGGCGCGCACCTGGCTGGAGCGGCGTGTAACCCGCGGAGGCAGTCGGCTCGCGGTGGTCTTTGATGTCGATGAAACGCTGCTCTCGAACCTGCCATCGATGGAGATGCTGGATTTCGGCTACATCCCGGCGGAGTGGAATCGTTGGGTGGAGCAGGCGAAGGCTCCGGCGTTGGAGCCGGTTCGCGCGCTCTTTCGGCGAGCGCGGGAACTTGGAGTGGAGACGTTGGTGATCACGGGGCGGCGGGAGACCGAGCGTGACGCCACGGCGCGCAATTTGGCGGCGGTCGGCTGTGGAGATTTCGCCGTGCTGGTGTGCCGGCCCGACTCGGACCGTGGCGGTGCGGCGGATTTCAAAGCGGCGACGAGGGCGCGGCTCGCGGCGGAGGGCCGCGTGATCGTGGCCAATATCGGCGACCAGGAGAGCGACCTCACCGGCGGCCACGCCGAGCGGGCCTTCAAGCTCCCCGGGCCGTTTTATTTGATACGGTAGGAAGGGGCGGAAGGAATGCTGCGATCGGAAAAGGGAGTTTCGTCAGGCTCGTGACCAGCGTTGCGCCGGGACCCGTTCTGCCGCATCAGATTCGCATGTCTGAAGCAGGCGTCGCGTTTCTTTCCGCGGATCCCGCGTTGGGACCGGTGATTCGTCGCGTGGGTCCGATCGCGTTGAAGGCGCGGCGGCTCGCGCCGTACGAGTCGCTGGTGCGATCCGTGATCCACCAGCAGTTGAGCGGGAAGGCGGCGGCCACGATCTTGGGACGTTTTCAGGAGCGGTTCGGCGCCGGCGGATTCCCGCAAGCCGAGGCGGTGCTGGCGGCGTCGGACGATAGCCTGCGAGCGGCGGGCCTTTCGGGGCAGAAGGCCGGCTACCTGCGCGGCGTCGCACGGGCCGCGGCGGAGGGTGCGCTGCCCACGTTGCGCGATTGCGCTAAAATGGACGATGAGGCGATCATCGAGACATTGACGCGGCTCAAGGGTGTGGGGCGCTGGACGGTGGAGATGTTCCTGATCTTCAATCTGGGCCGACCCGACGTGCTGCCGGCGCTCGATCTCGGGGTGCGCCGGGGATTTCAGATCGCACACCGGCGCCGCCAAATGCCGGAGCCGAAAGTGCTCGCCCGCCATGGTGTGCGCTGGGCGCCGCACCGCACGCTGGCGACGCTTTACCTGTGGAAGGCGGCCGACGGTGCAGCGGCGCCTTCGGCGTAGGCCGGAAAACAAAAAGGCGGGCCGGAGCCCGCCTTTGATGAAATCGCCTGCGTCCGCGAAACCTCAGCTGAGGTTCACGCCCTTGGCCTTGGCGGCACGGAGGAGCGCGTCGGCCATGTCGCTCGGCGTGGCGGCGACCTCGATGCCGCACTCGCGGAAGATGGCGATCTTGGCTGCGGCGGTGTCCTCGGCTCCGCCGATGACCGCGCCGGCGTGACCCATGCGGCGGCCGGCGGGGGCGGTGGCACCGGCGATGAAGCCGGCCACGGGCTTGCGGCAATGCGCCTTGATCCAGCGCGCGGCCTCAACCTCGGCGCTGCCGCCGATCTCGCCGATCATGATGATGCCATGTGTCTCGGGATCGGCGTCGAAGAGTTTGATGACGTCGAGGTGGGACGTGCCGTTGACCGGATCGCCGCCGATGCCGACGCAGGTCGTCTGGCCGATATGGCGGGAGGTGAGCTGGTATACGGCCTCGTAGGTGAGGGTGCCGGAACGGGAGACAACGCCGACGTGGCCCTTGCGGTGGATGTAACCCGGGGCGATGCCGATACGGCAGCCGCCCTTGGAGCCCTCTCCGGTGCCGGGCGTGACGAGGCCGGGGCAGTTGGGTCCCACGAGCCGCGTGCGACGGCCGGCCATGGCGCGCTTCACGCGCACCATGTCGCGGATCGGAATGCCCTCGGTGATGGCGACGGCGAGATCGAGATCGGCGTCGACGCACTCGAGGATGGCGTCGCCCGCGAAGGGCGGCGGCACGAAGATGGCGGAGACGGTGGCTCCGGTAGCCTTGGCGGCGTCGGCGACCGAGTTGAAGATCGGGACCTTGTGGCCGGCGTGCTCGAAGAACTGGCCGCCCTTGCCCGGGGTGACGCCGGCGACGACCTGGGTGCCGTAGTCGAGCGACAGCCGCGTGTGGCGGGCGCCGAACTCGCCGGTGATGCCCTGGATCAGGATCTTCGTGGAGGGAGTGATCAGAATGGCCATCGAAGTGGAGGAGAGGGTTGCGGTTGAGGTGGATGCGGGCCGCTCAGGCGACGAGCTTGACGAT